>NZ_JAAGNB010001109.1:0-19294 GCF_010550475.1 Amycolatopsis sp. SID8362 | reverse complement strand
GTCAGGCCGCGGCGCAGCGGGAACGCGAGCTTGTCCGGGGCGTCGATGTTGGACACCACGGGCGAAATCTCCGCCAGGTCCCGCTTTTCCGCTTCCTCCAGCAGGATCGCGAGCACGTTCTCGTCGGCCGGGCGGCCGTCGTCGTCGGCCAGCCAGACCCAGTCCGCGCCGAGCGACAGCGCGTGCAGCATGCCCAGCGCGAATCCGCCGGCGCCGCCGAGGTTGCGGTGCGACGGCAGGTACGTGCTCGGCAGCGGGTAGTTCTCGACGACTTCGCGAGCCGAGTCGTCCGGCCCGTTGTCGACCACCACCAGGTGGTCGACCGGCCGCGTCTGGGCCGCGATGACCTTCAGCGAGTCCGCCAGCAGCTCGCGCCGGTGCCGCGTGACGACCACGCCGACGACCGCGCCGTCGGGCAGCTGCCGCGTCTCGCTGATCATCATTCGCCGCCGTTCGTCGTCGCCACCGGCTCGATGCCGAAGCGCTCCAAGGTTTCCTGGCTCATGTTCTCGAAGGGGTCGCGCCCCTTGTACGAAGTGAGGACGTCCCGCAGCGAACCCTGTTGCTTGAGGTGGCCTTCGTCCATCCAGATGGCTGAATCGCAGAGCTCGAACAGGAACTCGTCCGAGTGGCTGGCGAAGACCAGGATGCCGGAGCGCTTCACGAGGTCCTTGAGGCGGTCGCGGGCCTTGTTCAGGAACGCCGCGTCGACCGCGCCGATGCCCTCGTCGAGGATCAGGATCTCGGGGTCGATCGACGTGACGACGCCCAGCGCCAGCCGCACGCGCATACCCGTCGAGTACGTTCGCAGCGGCATCTGGAGGTAGTCGCCGAGCTCGGTGAACTCCGCGATGTCGTCGACGCGCTTCTCCATCTCCTTGGCCGTCATCCCGAGGAAGAGGCCGCGGATGATGATGTTCTCCTCGCCGGAGATCTCGGGGTCCATGCCGACGCCGAGGTCGAAGACCGGGGCGATCTTGCCCTCGATCCGCGAGGAACCGCGCGTCGGCTCGTAGATCCCGGCGAGCAGCCGCAGCAGCGTGGACTTGCCCGCGCCGTTGTGGCCGACCAGGCCGACCCGGTCGCCTTCGCGCAGCGAAAGCGTCACGTCGTGCAGCGCTTCGATGATCGGCACCTTGGTGTCGGTGCCGATCTTGCCGCCGACCTTGCCGAGGACCTTCTTCTTCATCGAGCGGGTCTTGGCGTCGAAGATCGGGAAGTCGACGAAGGCGTTCTGAACGTCAATGGAGACCATGTGTCACACCCAGTAGGAGACGCGGGCACGGTAGTTGCGCATCGCGACGAGCGCGAGCGCCCAGCCGACGATGGTGATGCCGCCGACGACGATCCAGTTGCCGGGCGTGAAGGACTGCCCGATCAGCGGCGCCCGGACCACCTGCATGAAGTGGTACAGCGGGTTGAGCTGGATGATCGGCAGTGCCCAGGAGGCGTTCGCGCGGGCACCGCCCGCGAGCAGCTGGTCCACCGGCCAGACGATCGGCGTGGCGTAGAACAGCAGCTGGATCAGCGAGTTGATGACCTGCGGGATGTCGCGGAACCGGGTCGAGATGATGCCCAGCAGCAGCGTCACCCAGCCCGCGTTCAGCGCGAGCAGCAGGAAGCCCGGGATGGCCAGCAGCACGGTCCAGCTGAGGCCGGGGTGGCAGTACAGGCCGGCCGCGCAGAGGCCGTCCTTCGACCCCAGCGAGTACTGGTTGTCCAGCGACGTGAAGAAGATCGCCAGCACCGCGACGTACACGATCATGTTGTGCGCCAGCAGCAGTGACTGCCGCCACACCGTGCGCAGCATGTACACGCTCAGCGGCGCGGGGAGCTGCTTGATCAGCCCCTCGTTCGCGATGAACGTCTCCATGCCCTCGGCGAGGCAGCCGCTGATGAAGCCCCAGAGGATGAAGCCGGTGGACAGGTAGGGCAGGAACACCTGGATCGGGGTGTTGAACAGCTGGGAGTACAGCAGCCCGAGCCCGAGCGCGATGACGGCCTGGCTGATCGTGATCCAGAAGGGCCCGATCACCGAGCGGCGGTAGCGCTGCTTGATGTCCTGCCAGCCGAGGTGTCCCCACAGCTCGCGAGCCTTGAACCCGGCTTTGATGTCGGCGAAGGCGCGCGCGAACGTCTTGCTGTCCGACGTCGGCGGTGCCGGCGTCGCTACGGGGGAGTTCGCGGCCTGAACCGTGCTGGTGGCATGCACGTGGACGAGGGTACCGATGGGATGAGCGGCGTCCGGGCCACCCCGCCGCTGTGGTAGAGCCGAGTGACCGATACGCGGTAGCAGGTGACCTTTGTGCTGGTACTTTCTCGGCTTATGACTGCTGCTCTCGGCGCGGCGAGCCTGATGGTCAACCTGCTCGCGGCGTACGCCGACCGGCCCGACCCGCGCTCGGTGGCCGTCGTCGGCAACCAGCCGCTCCCGCCCGACCCCCAGCGCGCGAAGGCGATCGATGCCTGTGACCTGGTCATCCGGGTCAACGGCTTCGTCGTCGACAAGCCGGGGGAGGAGATCGTCGGCTCCCGGACGCACGTCGTGGTGTTCAACCGGGCGATCCGGGCCACCCCGCACGTCTTCCAGGACTACCGCAAGCGGCTCTACCTGCTGGTCGAGCCGGGCCGGATGCACTGGGAACCGGAGGACCTGCCGGGCTGGTGGCCCGCCGACCTGGGCGCGGTCCCGGTGTCGAACCGCGACGTCGTGCTGCCCCTGTCGGACGCGCTGGGCCTGCCGACCCGCGACGAGCCGACGTGGTCGACCACCGGCACGCTGGCTGCGTGGATCGCGCGGACGTCGTTCCCGACCGCGCAGCTCGTGCTCACCGGGTTCTCGTTCATCGACAACCCGGACCAGACCTCGTGGGAGCACGCCGCCGGCGACTCCTGCATCGTCGGCCCGGAGCACCAGATCGCCGCCGAGGGGCGGCTGCTGGACTCCTGGACGAAGACCGGCGACACCACCCTCCTGCGCTGATCGCGCGTCCCCACCGACTCGAAGGATCACCATGGCTGTGCAGAAACTCGGCAGAGGTTTCGTCGACCGGCTCGCCCGGCTCATCGACTTCCGCGTCGACGAACGCACCCGCGCGCTCGCCGACCGCGTCAACAACCTCGAGCACGCGACCGCCGACCACCGGCGCCGGCTCGACAACGCCGAGCGCAACCTCGAAGAAGCGCGGGGCGACCTGCGCTGGGCCCGTGCCGAGCTCGACCGCCTGATCCCGCACGTGGCCGCCCAGGAAGGCCGCCTGGAGACGCTGCGCGAGTCGATGTCGCTCGTGCCGAAGGCCGACGCGCCGCAGATCGCCGAGGCCCGCACGCTGATCGAGGAGATCCAGCGGCAGCACGCGCAGATCCGGGTCCGGCTGGCGGGCATCTCCCGCTACGAGGACCGGCTGCGCCGCCTCGAGGACCGGGTCGAAGAGCCCGTCGCCCAGTAGCTTGCACGCCCGGGAGGCCACCGAAGCGGACGCCGAGCTGCTGCTGGGCTGGCGCAACGACCCGCGTACGCGCCGGTCGTCGCGCTCGACGGCCGTGGTGGCCCTCGACGAGCACCTCGCGTGGCTGCGCGGGGTGCTGGCCGACCCGCAGCGGCTGCTGCTCGTCGTCGAAGACGAGGAGGCGCCGGTCGGCACCGTCCGGTTCGACCGGCGCGACGGCGACGGCTGGGAGGTGAGCATCACGCTGGCCCCCGAAAGCCGGGGCCGCGGCCTGTCCGGCGCGGTGCTCGCCGAGGGCGAGCGGGCCGCCCGGGACAGCCTCGGCGTCCGGACCGTGCTCGCCGCCGTCCACCAGGACAACGCGGCTTCGGGGAAGCTGTTCGAGAAGGCGGGTTACGCCGAAGCCGCGCCTGCCGTCGAGGGCTTCCGGCAGCTGCGCAAGACTCTGAGCTGACCCGCAGTCCACCCCGGGGAGGCACCATGCACGACATCCGGTTCGGCGCGCACACGATCGGCCCCGGCCACGCGCCCTTCGTCATCGCCGAGATGTCCGGCAACCACAACGGCGACCTGGACCGCGCGCTGTCGATCATCGACGCCATCGCGGAAACCGGCGCGCAGGCGGTCAAGCTGCAGACCTACCGCCCCGACACGATCACGATCGACGTCGACACCCCGGCGTTCCGGATCGGCGAGACCCACGAGCTGTGGGGCGGCGAAAACCTGTACAAACTGTACGAAAAGGCCCACACGCCGTGGGAGTGGCACGCGCCGCTGTTCGAACGCGCGCGGTCGCGTGGCCTGGAAATCTTCTCCAGCCCGTTCGACCCGACGGCCGTCGAGCTGCTCGAGTCGCTGGACGCGCCGGCGTACAAGATCGCGTCGTCGGAGATCGTCGACCTGCCGCTGATCGAGCTGTGCGCGCGCACGGGCAAGCCGCTGGTCATCTCCACCGGCATGGCGAACGTCGCCGAGATCGACGCCGCGGTCCGCACCGCGCGCGAAGCGGGCAACGACCAGCTGATCGTGCTCGGCTGCACGGCGAGCTACCCGGCGTCGCCGACCGAGAGCAACCTGCGCGGCCTGCCGCTGCTCGCGGGCCTGACGCAGACGCTGGTGGGCCTGTCGGACCACACCCCGGGCATCGGGGCGCCGGTGGCTGCGGTGGCGCTGGGCGCGGTGGCGATCGAGAAGCACGTCACACTGGCCCGCGCGGACGGCGGCGTCGACTCGGAGTTCTCGCTGGAGCCGGCCGAGCTGGCCGCGCTGGTGACCGAGACGCACCGGGCGTGGGAGGCGCTGGGGCAGCCCGTGCTGGGCCCGCGTGAGAGCGAGAAGGAGGGGCTGCGGCTGCGCCGGTCCCTCTACGTCGTCGAGGACGTCCGCGCGGGCGACGAGGTCACCGCGGCGAACGTCAGGTCGATCCGGCCCGCGGGCGGCCTGGCCCCGGCCGAGATCACCAAGGTCGTGGGGCGCACCTTCCGCGTCGACGCCGCGAAGGGGACGCCCCTGACCTGGGACCTGCTCTAGAAGAACGCGCGCACGGCGTCGACGACGCGGTCGACGTCGGCGTCCGTCAGCGCCGGGAACAGCGGCAGCGACAGCTCCTGCTCGTAGTACGCCTCGGCGTTCGGGCAGAGCCCGCGCCGGTAGCCGAGGTCCTCGAAGACGGGGTGCCAGTACGCCGGGATGTAGTTGACCTGGACACCGATGCCCACGCCGCGCAGGTGCTCGAACAGCGCCTTGCGGCGGCCTTCGAGGACCCGCAGCGGGTAGAGGTGCCACACCGGGTCGGCGCCCGGGCGGCTCGGCGGCGTCGCCACGCCGTCGACGTCGCTCAGCGCGGCGGTGTAGCGGGCGTGGATCTCGGCGCGGCGCTTCTTGAACTCCGCGAGCCTGCCCAGCTGGCTGGACCCGAGCGCGCAGAGGACGTCCGGCAGGCGGTAGTTCAGGCCGAACTCGTGGACTTCCTGGTGCCAGCCGCCCTCGTCCGGGTAGCGCTGCTCGGCACGGTCGCGAACCAGGCCGTGGTTGCGGAACTTCCGCGCCCGGTCCAGCAACGCCGCGTCGGGTGTCACGACGGCGCCGCCTTCGGCCGTCGTGAGGTTCTTGGTCGGGAAGAACGAGAACGTCGTCAGGTCGGCGATCGAGCCCACCGGACGGCCCTGCCAGGACCCGCCGACCGAGTGCGCGGCGTCCTCCAGGAGAAGTGCGCCGGTGTTGTGGGCGATTTCGCCCAGCGCGTCCAGTTCGGCCGGGTGGCCGGCGTAGTCGACGGCGGCGACGACCTTCGTGCGTTCGGTCACCGCTGCCTTCGCCGCCTCGACGTCGAGGTTGCCGGTGTCCGGTTCGACGTCGGCGAAGACCACCTTCGCGCCGTGGAGGGCGGCGGTCGCGGCGGTGGCGACGAACGTCATCGGGCTGGTGACGACCTCGTCGCCCGGCTGGATCCCGGCGGCCGCGTAGGCGACGTGCAGGGCAGCGGTGCCCGAGGTCACGGCGACCGCGGGCGTCCCGCCGGTGTGCGTCGCGAGGTCGTTCTCGAACTGCTGGACCGCTGGCCCGGTGGTCAGCCAGTCGCCGCGCAGGACGCCGACGACGGCCTGGATGTCCTCTTCGCTGATCGACTGGCGGCCATACGGGAGGAACTCAGCCATGCTGCTCGACCAGCTCGCGCAGCTCCTCCGGGTTCAGCCAGAGGTCGTTGGTGTCCGAGCGGTAGGCGAAGCCCTCCGGCATCGGCGTCCCGCCGTCGGGCTCCTGGTAGCCCCAGCCCGCGAGGTGCGGCTGGACGACGTAGCGGTCCTCGAGCTTGACCGTCCGGCGCGCGTCGTCGGGGGCGATCATCTCTTCGTGCAGCTTCTCGCCCGGGCGGATGCCGACCTCGTGCATCTCGCTGCCCGGCGCGATGGCCTGGGCCAGGTCGACCAGCCGCATGCTCGGGATCCGCGGCACGTACAGCTCGCCGCCGTGCATCTGGTCGAACGAGTCGACGACGAACCGCACGGCCTGCGGGAGCGTGATCCAGAAGCGGGTCATCTCCTTGTGCGTGATCGGCAGCGATTCGCCCTTTTCGGCCAGCTTCCGGAAGAACGGGATGACACTGCCCCGCGAGCCCATGACGTTGCCGTAGCGGACCACGGAGAAGCGCGTCACGTGCGCGGCCGCGTAGTGGTTGCCGCTGATGAACATCCGGTCGGCGCACAGCTTGGTGGCGCCGTAGAGGTTGATCGGGCTGGACGCCTTGTCCGTCGACAGCGCGACGACCTTCTTGACGCCGGTGTCGATCGCGGCCTCGATCACGTTCTGCGAGCCCATGACGTTGGTCTGGACGAACTCGAACGGGTTGTACTCGCCGGTGTCGACCTGCTTGAGCGCGGCGGCGTGCACGACGTAGTCGACGCCGTGCATGGCGCGCTCGAGCCGGCGGCGGTCGCGGATGTCGCCGATGAACCAGCGCAGCCGCGGGTCGTCGCCGAACAGCTGGCGCGTCTCGTACTGCTTCAGCTCGTCGCGGGAGAGCACGACCAGCCGGCTCGGGTTCAGTTCGGCGAGCGCGTGCGCGATGAACGCCTTGCCGAAGGAACCGGTCCCGCCGGTGAGCAGGATGCTGGAGCCATCCAGCTCGGACATCGTTGACCTCCGCGTTTGGGGTGGGTTGCCGTCGGCCATCATGTCACCCATGCGTGGAGCGCCCGGTGTCAACGCCGTCATCCAGGCCCGGTCGAGCTCGACCAGGCTGCCCGGCAAGGTGCTGCGCCCGCTGGCCGGCCGCAGCGTGCTGGGCTGGGTGGTCCGCGCCGCCGCGGCCGCGCCCGGCGTGGACCAGGTGGTGGTCGCGACCTCCTCGGACGCCTCCGACGACGACGTCGCCCGGGAAGCCGCTCGCTGCGGTGCTCTTGTCGTGCGCGGGCCGCTGGACGACGTGCTCGAACGGTTCGGGCTGGCGCTGCGCGAGCACCCCGCCGACGCCGTGATCAGGCTCACCGCGGACTGCCCGCTGCTGGACCCGGCGCTGATCGGCCAGCTCGCGGCGCTGTGGCGCGCCCAGCCGTCCCTCGACTACGTGAGCACGACCCTCGTCCGGACGCTGCCGCGCGGCTTCGACGCCGAGCTGGTGCGGGCTGAGGTGCTCCTGGAGCAGGTGTCGTCCGCGGTCGGCGCCCACCGCGAGCACGTGACTTCGGGCATCTATTCGCAGCCCACGCGCTACGCGTGCGCCGGTGTCGTGGTGAGCCCGGCCGCCGACGACCTGCGCGTGACGCTCGACACCGCGGAGGACTGGGAGCTGCTGTCCGCGCTGGTGGCCGAGCTGGGCGACCGCGTCGGCGACTGGCGGGCGGTGGTCGCGCTGCTGCGCGCGCGGCCGGACCTGGTGGCGCTGAACGCGCACGTCGAGCAGAAGAAGGTCGGCCGGTGAGGCTGCTGCTGCGCGCGGACGCCTCGGCGTCGATCGGCGCCGGCCACATCGCGCGGATGGTCGCCTACGCCGAGCGGGCGGTGGCGCGGGGCTTTTCGGTTTCCTTCGCGGGCCAGGTCGACAACGCGGAATGGCTCGCTTCGCGTTTCGACGAGCTGGGCGTCGCGCGGGTGCCGTTCGACGCGACGGGGTTCGACGCGGTCGTCGTCGACCACTACGGCCTCGGCGACGTGCGATCCGAGGTCAACGCGGCCGGCGCGGTGCTGGTGTCGATCGAGGACGACGTCTTCGGCCGCCGTCCCGCGGACATCGTCGTGGACTCCAGCTTCGCGCCTTCGCCGCGGCCAGACGACGGCTCGGACGTGCTGCTGCGCGGGATCGAGTACGCGCCGCTGCGGGACGTCGTCCGGCAGACCCGGCGGGCGCCTGCCGGACCGCCGCTGCACGTCACGGTGGTCCTCGGCGGCGGCGCTGAATGGACGTCGACGGTCGGGTTGCTGCTTCGCGCGCTTCGCGACACCGAGCAGCCGTTCGTGGTGGACGCTTTGGTGCGCGGGGAGCCTGAGGTGCCCTCGTTGCTTCCCGGGCAGTCGATCCGCGTCGCCCCACCGAGCCCCGCGCTGCTGGACATCCTGGCGACGACCGACGTCGCCGTGAGCGCGTCCGGGGTGACGTTCGTGGAGCTGTGCTGCCTCGGCGTCCCGACGGCGGCGGTCCGGCTGGTCGACAACCAGGAGCCGGGTTACCGGGCGGCGCTCGAGCTGGGCCTGGCGGCCGGGCTCGGCCCCGCGGAGACGCTGGCTTCGCGGCTCCCTTCCGTGACGGCGGTGCTCCGCTCGCTGTTGACGGACGCCGCGCTGCGCCGCTCGCTGTCGGCGACGGCGTCGTCCACAGTGGACGGCCTCGGCGTCGACCGCGTCCTGGATTCCCTGGCATCGAGGACCGGATCTGTCCGCGATGCTTCGTACCGTTGAGGCATGACGATCACCCCGTTCCGCATCGACGTCCCCCAGGCCGCCCTCGACGACCTCCGCACGCGCCTGGCGAACACGCGCTGGCCCGACCAGCCGTCCGGCGCGGGCTGGCGGCTCGGGGCGCCGGTCGACTACGTGCGCGAGCTGGCGGAGTATTGGCGGACGGGCTTCGACTGGCGGTCACAGGAGGCGCGGCTCAACGCGTTCCCGCAGTTCACGACGACGATCGACGGGACGAACGTGCACTTCCTGCACGTGGTGTCCCCGGAGCCGGCGGCGACGCCGGTGCTGCTCACCCACGGCTGGCCGGGCTCGATCGTGGAGTTCCTCGACGTGATCGGCCCGCTGACGGACCCGCGCGCGTACGGCGGTGATCCCGCGGACGCGCTGACCGTGGTGGTCCCGTCGATCCCGGGCTACGGCTTTTCGGGCCCGACCCCGACCCCGGACTGGGGTCCGGACCGGGTGGCGCGGGCGTTCGCCTCGCTGATGACGTCCCTGGGTTACGAGCACTTCGGCGCCCACGGCGGCGATTGGGGCGCGATCATCTCGCGCGAGCTGGCGGTCCAGTTCCCTTCGCGGGTGCTCGGCATCCACGTGACGATGCTGCCGTCGGCGGTGGTCCGCACGCCGGCTGACCTCGCGGGGTTGTCGGACCAGTCGCTGGGGAAGCGGTCGCTGGAGAAGGGCCAGGCGTTCTCGGCGACGGGCACGGGTTACGCGATGATCCAGTCGACGAAGCCGCAGACCCTGGCGTACGGCCTGCACGACTCCCCGGCGGGGCAGCTGGCGTGGATCGCGGAGAAGTTCCGGTCGTTCTCGAACACGACGGCGGACCTGATCGACCGCGACGACCTGCTGGCGGACGTGTCGATCTACTGGTTCACGGAGACGGCGAACTCTTCGGCCCGCCTGTACGCGGCTTTGACGGGCGGCTGGGGAGCGCCGCCGCCGGTGAACCCGGTCCCGACCGCGGTGGCGGTGTTCCCGGACGACATCGGGCTGCCGATCCGGGAACTGGCGGAGCGAACGGACAAGATCGTCCGCTGGACGGAGTTCCCGAGCGGCGGCCACTTCGCGGGCCTGGAGGAACCGGACGCGCTGATCGGCGACCTCCGTGCGTTCTTCAGCTCACTGCGCTGAGACACCGGCCGGTTCGGCGGTCTCGCGACACCACAGCAGCAGCCGGCACCGCCCGACCGCCGGGAACACAGGCAGCGCTCGCCGGACGTCAGGGTCCCGGCAAGTCGCGCCGGCGAGCGGGTGACCTGCCGCGGGCTGGCCGCGTGGTCTGCCCGGCGTCGCGGGGATGTCGTGAAAGGGTCATTCATGTCGTCTGGCGAGGTGAACGACTCTTTCATGACATCGCGGAGGGGCGGATCGGCCGTGCTGCCCGACTTTGCCAGGGCCCAGTCGCCGGACGTGGTGAAAGAGTCGTTCATGGCTTCCGGACCCGGGATCGCGGCGAAACCACCGGCCGGGCGCCATTCGGCCAGGCCAGCGACCTCCGCGCGGTCTTCAGCTCACTGCGCTGACGGCCGACGCTGCCCGGCTCGAGACCCCAGAACCGACCCCCGCCCTCCCTGGGGGGCGTGCCCTTGTCCAGCCTACCGGCGCACCCGGACACAAAACCCGCCCAAGACGAGTTGTCCACAGGGGTTGTCCACAGGCCCTCCGGTCTGTGGACAACCCACCGCGAAACCTCAGAGGTACTGACCCGTCCCGGAAATCCCCGGCCCGTGTCCCTCGTGCCCCGACCCCGGACCACCCGCCGACGGCCCGGCAGGCAACCCCCGCCGCATCTGCTCCAGCTGGACGCGCGCCGCCATCTGCTGGGCGAACAGCGCCGTCTGGATGCCGCTGAACAGCCCCTCCAGCCACCCGACCAGCTGAGCCTGCGCGATCCGCAGCTCCGCGTCCGAGGGCGTCGAGTCGTCGGTGAACGGCCGGACCAGGCGCTCCAGCTCGTCCTGCAGCTCCGGGGCCAGCGAAGCCGCCAGTTCCTTGACCGACGTCTCGTGGATCTCGCGCACGCGGTTGCGGGACGCGTCGTCCAGCGGGGCCGCGCGGACCTCCTCGAGGAGCTGCTTGATCATCGTGCCGATCCGCATCACCTTCGCCGGTTCTTCGACGAGGTCGCCGACCGACTCGGGGTGCTCGTCCGCGCCCACCGGGGTGCCGTCCGGGCCCACGACCACCACGTGGGGTGAAGATTCCTGGCCAGCGTCACCGGCTGTGAAGTTCGGCTCGGTCATGTGCTCCATCCTGGCTTGCCTTCGACACGCTCCGCGACACCCACGGGGTGTCCGTCTCCGAGCGTAGCCGCTCCGGGGGTTCCCGGTGGCTCTCCACCCAACCCCGGGCGCACGGCGAAACCGCACGTCCGTACGGTGTCCACATGGCGTTCGACGTCGCTCGTATCCGTGGGCTCTTTCCCGCGCTGGGTGACGGCTGGATTCACTTCGACGGCGCCGCCGGAATGCTGGTACCGGAACAGGTCGCTTCGGCCGTTTCCACGGCGATGCGCGCCCCGGTGTCGGGGCCGGGCGGAGCGTTTCCGGCCTCACAACGCGCGGAGAGCATCGTGACCGCGGCCCGCCGGGCCGTGGCCGACCTGGTCGGGGCCGACCCGGCCGCCGTCGTGCTCGGGCCGAGCGCGCCGGTGATGCTGCGCCGGCTCTGCGATTCGCTCGCCGAGCGCTGGACGATCGGCGACGAGGTCGTCGTGTCGAGGCTCGACGAACAAGCCAACCTCGCGCCGTGGCAGCGCGCCGCGAAGCGCGTCGGGGCCGTCGTGCGCTGGGGCGAGATCGACATCGAAACGTGCGAACTCCCCGCGTGGCAGTACGAGCAGCTCGTGTCGGCGCGCACGAAGGCCGTCGCGGTCACGCTCGCGTCCGGGTCCGTCGGGACGCGGCCGGACGTGCCGACGATCATCGAGTTCGCCAAGCGCGTCGGCGCGCTGGTCGTCGTCGACGCCACCTACGCCGCGCCGTTCCTGCCGCTGGACATCAACGCGCTCGGCGCCGACGTCATGGTCGTGTCCGCGCAGGCGTGGGGCGGGCCGTCGGTGGGCGCGCTCGTCTTCCGCGACCCCGAGCTGATCGAGCGGATCCCGTCCGTCTCGCTCGACCCGATGGCGCGCGGTGCCGCCCGCCTCGAACTCGGCCCGCACGCGTACCCGCTGCTGGCCGGGCTGATCGCGTCGATCGACTACCTCGCGGGCCTCGACGACGCCGCGTCCGGCTCGCGACGCGAGCGGCTGGTCACCTCGCTCGGCTCGGCGAAGTCGTACCACGCCGGCCTGCTCGCCCAGCTGTCGACGGAACTGCTGTCGCTGCGGCACATCATGGTCATCGGCAACGCCATGCGCCGCATCCCCGCGCTCGCCTTCGCCGTCGCCGGCAAGAAGGCGCCCGAGGTCGCCGAGTACCTGGCTTCGCAGGGGTTGTGCGCCTTCGCCGACGACGGGGCGGCAGGCGTCTTCGCGTCACTGGGCGTCGGGGAAGTGGGCGGCGCCGTGCGGATCGGGCTCGCCCACTACTCCAACGTCTTCGAAATCAACCAGCTCGTGCGCGTCCTCGAAGAACTCCGCTAGGACTTCGCGGCCAGCAGCACCTTGCCGAACACGCTGCCCTCTTCCAGGGCGCGGTGCGCGGACGCGGCTTCGGCCATCGGCACGACCTGGCCGACGATCGGCTTCACCAGACCCTCGCACACCAGCGGCCACAGGCGTTCCCGGACGTCGGCGACGATGGCCGCCTTCTGCTCCAGTGGCCGGAACCGCAGGCCCGCCGCGAACACCGAGGCCCGCTTGCCCAGCAGCGCCCCGACGTTCAGCTCGCCCTTGACGCCGCCCTGCATGCCGATGATCACCAGGCGGCCGTCCTGCCGCAGCGCGTCGACGTTGCGGCCGAGGTAGGACGCGCCCATGTTGTCGAGGATGACGTCGGCGCCGCCCGTCTCCTTCTTGAGGACCTCGACGAAGTCGGCTTCCTTGTAGTTGATCGTGATGTCGGCGCCGAGCTGGCGGCAGCTCTCGAGCCGCTCGGCCGACCCAGCGGTGACGGCGACGGTCGCGCCCAGCGCCTTGCCGACCTGGATGGCGTGCGTGCCGATGCCGCCGGCGCCGCCGTGGACCAGCAGCGTTTCGCCTTCGGCGAGCTTCGCGTGCATCACGACGTTCGCCCACACGGTGCAGGCCACCTCGGGCAGGCCGGCCGCGGCGAGCAGGTCGACCTCGCCGGGCACCGGCAGCAGCTGACCGGCCGGGACGACGACCTTCTCCGCGTAGCCGCCGCCGGCGAGCAGCGCGCAGACCTCGTCGCCGACGTTCCAGCCCTCGACGCCTTCGCCGAGCTCCGCGACGGTTCCGGAGCACTCGAGACCGAGGGTTTCGCTGGCGCCGGGCGGCGGCGGGTACTGGCCCTTGCGCTGCAGCAGGTCGGCGCGGTTCACCGCGCTCGCGGCCACGTCCAGCAGCACCTCGCCGGGACCGGGACGCGGGTCCGCGACCTCCGTCCACTCGAGAACGTCCGGGTCACCTGGTTCACGGATGGTGATCGCGTACATGTGTCGACTGTATCCCGGGCGCCGAAGTTCCCGCCGAATGACGCATTGACGTACTACGCATTCGGAACAAAGGTGAGCAACCATGTCACTCTTCCGAAAGAGATTCGTCCCGCCGATGGCACTGGCCGCCGGCGCGACACTGGTGCTCGGCCTCACCCCGGCCGCCGCCGCCACCACGGCCCCCGACGGTCCCGCTCTGGCGAAACAGCTCGTCAAGAAGGTCGACGTCAACGGGGTCAACCGGCACCTGATCGCCCTGCAGCGCATCGCCGACACCAACGGCGGTACGCGGGCAGCCGGCACCGCGGGCCACCAGAAGTCCGCCGAGTACATCGCCACCAAGCTCGAGGCGGCCGGCTTCCAGGTGACCCGCCAGGAGTTCCCGTTCACCTACTCGGAAACCCTGGCCGAGAAGCTGACCGCGGGTGGCCAGGACGTCCCGGTCATCGCCATGGAGTACACCGTCTCGACGCCCGTCGGCGGCATCACCGCGCCGCTCGCCGTGGTCGCGGTCGACGACACCAGCGGCTGCGAGGCCACCGACTACACCGCCGACGTCGCCGGCAAGATCGCGCTGATCAAGCGCGGCGGCTGCTCGTTCGCCCAGAAGCAGCAGACCGCCGCCGCGGCGGGCGCGATCGGCGCCATCGTCTACAACAACACCGACGGCGCGCTGAACGGGACGCTCGGCGGCCCGGAGAACGCGAAGATCCCGACCGGGGGCGTGACGGCCGCCGCGGGCGCGCAGCTGGCCACGCTGGGCGGGCAGAACGTGACGCTGGAGCTGCGGACCTTCCAGGAGGCGCGGACCAGCTACAACGTCATCGCCGAGACCAAGACCGGCCGCAAGGACAACGTCGTGATGCTGGGGTCGCACCTCGACAGCGTCCCGGCAGGCCCGGGCATCAACGACAACGGCACCGGCTCGGCGGCCCTGCTCGAGACGGCGCTGCAACTGGGGAGCAGCCCGAAGGTCAGCAACGGCGTCCGGTTCGGCTTCTGGAGCGCGGAGGAGTTCGGCCTGATCGGCTCGACCTACTACGTCGACCAGCTGACCTTCGAGCAGCAGCTCGACATCGCGCTGTACCTGAACTTCGACATGATCGGCTCGCCGAACGCCGGCTACTTCGCCTACGACGGCGACAACTCCGACGGCGTCGGCGCGGGTGCGGGTCCGTACGGCTCGGCGCAGATCGAGAAGACCTTCGTCGACTTCATGCAGGCCGGGCGGGGCGTGTCCGTCGAGGGCACCGACTTCACCGGCCGCTCGGACTACGGCGAGTTCATCGCCGTCGGCATCCCGGCCGGCGGCCTGGACACCGGCGCCGAGGTCCTGAAGACCCCGGCGCAGGCGGCGAAGTGGGGCGGCACGGCCGGCATCGCGTTCGACCCGTGCTACCACCAGGCCTGCGACAACCTCGGCAACGTCGACCGCGTCGCGCTGGACCGCAACGCCGACGGTGTCGCCTGGGCCCTCGGCGTCTACGCGACGAGCACCGAGAGCATCAACGGCGTCAAGCCCGGCACGGCCGCGGCGAAGTCGCTGACGGCGCAGAAGCGTTCGACGCAGCGCTCGCTCACGGCGCACGCCGCGGGCGACCCGCACGCGCTGACCGCGTAACGCACGAAGAAGGGGCCGTCCCGAGCTGGGGCGGCCCCTTCTTCGTGTTCTCAGCCCAGGTTGTTCGTGCCGAAGGTGTCGCAGCGGGCGGGTTCGCCGGTCTGGAAGCCGGTGGTGAACCACTTCTTGCGCTGCGCGGACGTGCCGTGGGTGAACTTCGAGCGGTCGACCTGGCCGCCGCCGAGCTTCTCCTGGATGTAGTCGTCGCCGATGCGGGACGCGGTGTCCAGCGCGGAGGCGATGTCGTCCTGGGTGACGTCGGTGATCAGCGGCTTGCCGCTCTCGGTCGGCGTCGTCGAGGCGTGGTTCGCCCAGACGCCGGCGTAGCAGTCGGCCTGCAGTTCCAGCCGCACCGAACCGGACGTCGGGCCGGTGCCGGTGCCCTTCTTCGACGTCCCGAGCAGGTTCTGCACGTGGTGGCCGTACTCGTGGGCCAGCACGTACGCCTCGGTGAACAGGCCGCCCTGCGCGCCGAAGCGCGTCTTCAGCTCGTCGAAGAACGACAGGTCGATGTAGACGTCGGAGTCCGCCGGGCAGTAGAACGGGCCGGTGTCGGAGGTGGCGCTGCCGCACCCGGTGCGCACGCCGCCGTTGAAGAACTTGGTCGGCGCCTTCTGGTAGGTCGAGCCGGACCGCGCGAACTGCTGCGTCCAGTAGTCCTGGACGGAGTTCACGATCGCCACGATGGCGCAGTCGTGGTTCTTGTTGGCGTCGGCGCCGGTCTTGCACTCGCTGGACAGCTTCGTGTTGTCGACCTGCTGGCCGGACCCGACGCTGCCGAGCCCGCCGCTCAAGCCGCTCCCGCTGCCACCGCCGAGGCTGACCCCGCCGAGCTGGGAGAGCACGAAGTAGATGATCAGGCCCACCACGCCGAGCCCGCCACCGCCCAGCGCCACGCGGCCGCCGATCCCGCCGCCGCCACCACCGCCGCTACCGCGCAGGTCCTGGACCTCTGAGGCGTCCAGGCCGGCGTCGTCGTCGAACCTCACCCGCAGATATTAACGAGCCTGGGCGCGGCCGTCGCGCTGACGGCCGCACCCAGGCGTTGTACCGAGGTTCTGTTTCGTCGAGCGGTTGGCCGCATCCGGGCCGGCGTTCAGGCGCTGCCGTCACGGCTTCCGAGGCCGTGACCGGAAACAGGCCCGATCGACGCCGAATGCGTGAACGCACCGTAGAAGCCCGCGCTCATGCTGCTCACAGTCGCGCCCGACCCGGTCAGAATCCGTTCCGGTCGCGGGGACGCAGCAAGCGGTCAACCGCGAGGATCACCCGTCACGCAACCACCTGACCTCTCCTGGCGGGGCACCGGGCCGGCCCGTCGCCGTCGCCGCGCCGGATACCTGGTAAACCGTCCGCCGACAAGCAGAATGCGCCTTTTCCGGCCGAGTCTCAACCTTTTCGTAACCCCACCTTCGGGCGATGTTGCGGTGGTGTCTTCTCCGGCGGACGGATCGGACTCGGTTGGCGCGCTCGCTTGATCAGCGTTCTACGCTGCCTTATGACCGAGGAGCGACCTGTGCGGTGGTTGGACGAAGCCGAGATGGCTGCGTGGCGCTCCTACATAGTCGCGACGCTGCGGCTGCGGCAGCGGCTGCACCGCGAGCTGACCGACCGGCACGAGGTGTCGCTGACCGACTACGAAGTGCTCGTCTGCCTCGAAATCCAGCCGGAACACCGGATGCGGATGTCGGAACTCGCGTTGATGATGGGTTCGACGAAGAGCAGGCTGTCCCACCAGGTCGGCCGGCTCGAGGAGACCGGCCTGGTCCGGCGGGCGCGCGACCCCGAGGACAAGCGCGGCGTCATCACGGAGCTGACCGAAGACGGCATGGCCCTGCTGAAGACGGCCGCGCCGACCCACGTGGAAGGCGTCCGCGAGCACCTGATCGACCTGCTGAGCCCGCACGAGCAGGCGACGATCGCGGGGGCGTTCGAGCGGGTGCTGGAGCACCTCACGGAAACCGAAGGCTGAACCCGGGCGCGGCCGGCGCCCGGGTGCTCAGTGCGGTAGCGGTGGGATTCGAACCCACGGAGAGGTTGCCCCCTCGCATGTTTTCAAGACATGTTCCTTCGGCCGCTCGGACACGCTACCCCTGCCCACGAGGGTAGCCGACGGAGTCCGCCGCCTCGCCGGGGCAACCGCGGCGGCCTTCACGGCGTGCTCATCGCATGACATCGCCGGAGGTGACGGGGGACGCGCCGGGCCTGCTGCGGGGCGCGGTCGCGGCCGTCTCGCTGGCCGTCATGCTCGGTTCCCTGCTCGCGGCCATGATCATCGGCGGCACGCTCAAGGACCGGTCCGGTTCGCTGGTGGCCACCGCGAGCGTGGAGCGGGTCGTCGACCGGACCACGGCGGTCGCGCGCGTCGACGAACCGGGCGGCCCCCGCTACCGGGACGTGCGCGTCGGCCGGAACTACCCGCGTGGCGCCCGGCTCGAGGTCCGCTACTGGCCGCACGACGAGGAGCCCGCGGCCGAGACCCGGGGCGAGCTGCGCATCCCCGGGTTGTGGATCTTCGGTGTCTGCGCGGTGGGGTTCGTGGCCGGCAACGTCGGGCTGCGGCTGGCGATCCGGCGGTCTAGGCCCAGCTCAGCGTGAGTGCCGCGCCCTGGGCACGGCCCGCTTCGGCGGCCGGCGTCCGCGTCGACGGATCCAAGGGGTTCTCGCCGATCGCCGCCACCGAGGCTTCGTCCGGGGTGATCAGCGCGACCGCCGCGCCGGCCGCGCGCAGCTCGTCCAGCACCGTGAGCAGCGGCTTCTCCATCGGCAGCGGCGAATCCAGGCCCAGCGGCGAAACGACCGTGACGCGGGTGAAGCCCGTCGCGTAGTCGGCGTTCTCGCCGGAGCGGACGCCGCCGTCGACGTAGCGGCGGCCGTCGATCGTCACGGCCGGCCAGACGCCCGGGACCGCGCAGCTCGCCGCCACGGCGTCGACCAGGGAGACGCCGGACGCGCGGTCGAAGCGGCGGGGTTCGCCGGTTTCCGCGTCCACCGCCACGATCACCAGGCGCTGCTCCGGCCACTCGTGCACCGGCAGCCGCGCTTCGATCACGGCGCGCCGGTCGGCCTCGGAGACCGTTTCGGCCGCCAGGGCCAGCCGGCCGACCGCGCGCCGGATTTCGGCGGGGTCCGTGGTGCCGGTGACCGCGCCGCCGAAGTCCGCGGCGAACTTCTCGAAGTCGATGTCGGCCGGGATCTCCGGCGCCTGGCGCGCCGGGTCGGCCTGGCGCGCGAACAGCTCGGCCAGCGGCAGCCCGCTGGTCACCTGCGCGGCGACCGCCGACCCCGCCGACGTCCCGACGATCAGATCGGCTCCGGTGAGGTCCTGCGCGTGCTCGGCGAGCCCGGTCAGCAACCCCGTCGTCCACGCGATCCCGGCGACCCCGCCGCCGCCCAGCACCAACGCCTGTCCACCCATGCCGCCACCCTAGCGGCGCGGGATCAGGGCTGTCGCAAGGCTTTCGCGGCGATCCGCGCCCGGACTTCGGGACGCCGCAACGGCGGCACGGTCGCCGGGGGCTGACGGCGTTCGGGCAGCTGCTCCAGCAGCCGCGTGGTGATCGCGGTGATCTCGGCGACCGCGGCTTCGAAGGGCTCGCGCGTGGCGTCCGAAAGCGACTGCACGCCGGTGACCTTGCGGACGTACTGGCGGGCCGCGGCCTCGATCTCCTCGCCCGTCGCGGCCGGCTGGAGCCCCCGGAGGGTGGTGATGTTTCGGCACATGCCGCCCAGGGTACGACTCTTCCGACCCCTCGATCACACGGTCGGGTAGGCCCGGCCCCAGCGCGTTGACGCCCCAACCGCGGCTTGGGCAAGCTCGGAGCAGTGCCCCTCAGACCGTTCCGCTCCGCCCGCCCCGAACCCCCGGTCCTCGAAGCCGAGCCGCCGGAAACCCCGATCCCGGAACAGGCCTGGCCCCGCGTCCGCGCCGACGAGCTGGTCACCCTCGTGGCGCACGTCTTCGCCGCCCACGGCTTCCCCGAGGTCCGCGCGCGCATCGCGGCCGAGGCGCTCTGCCACGGCGACCTGACCGGCTCGCCGGACACCGGGGTCGCCGACCTGACCCGCGTCCACCTGCCGCTGCTGGAAAACGGCGACGTCGTGCCGCACGCCCAGCCGCTGATGATCGCCGACCGTGGCGCCGCCGCGCTGATCGACTACCGCCACGCGTCCGGGCTGTGGGCCGTCGGGGACGCGATGGACCGCGCGGTCACCCGGGCCGGCCGGTTCGGCGTCGGGCTGGTTTCGCTGCGCGGGA
>NZ_JAAGNB010001057.1:0-7704 GCF_010550475.1 Amycolatopsis sp. SID8362 | reverse complement strand
GCCGTGCCAGCCGCGCACCACGACGTCGCTGGACGTCCCCAGCGCGACCCCGGTCGGGCGGCCGGTCAGCGCCGCCACCGACGCGACGCCCATCGCGATCGTCGCCGGATCCCGCACGGTCACCGCCAGCGGCCCGAAGGTCAGCGAGATCGACGAGGTCGCCGCGCCGATCGCGGTCCCCAGCGCGAACGCGTCCCACGTCGCCATCTCGCCGATCCACAGCTCCGGGTACCCGGCCGCCTCGGCGGCGCGCGCCGTCTCCAGCGCCTCCTCCGGCGGGCGGTCCTGCCAGAGCCCCAGCGACACCGACAGCCTCATGCGGTGACCACCATCGTGACGACCGTGGTGAACGAGCCGCCGACGTTGAGCGTCAACGCCGTCCGCGCGCCCTCGACCTGCGTCTCGCCCGCTTTCCCGGTCACCTGCCGGGAAACGTCGTGCAGCATCCGGACACCGGTCGCGCCGACCGGGTGGCCGAGGCCGATCAGCCCGCCACCCGGGTTGATCCCGGCCGCGTCGAGGCCGCCGTCGGCGACGAACCGGCCGCCGTCGCCGGGTGGGGCCGCGCCCAGGTGCTCCAGCGCCACCAGCCCGGTGATCGTGAAGCAGTCGTGCAGCTCGACGACGTCGAGCGCGTCCGGCCCGGGCACCCCCGCGCGCTCGTAGGCGTCGACGACCGCGCCGCGCAGGTGCGGGAACAGGTACTCGCCCTCGGCGGAAAGCTTTTCGGCCAGCCCGATGTGGGACGTGCGGTGCCCGAAGCCCGCGATGCGCGGGAAGCCGCCGCCGAGCCGCCCGGCGAACGCGGGCGAGGCCAGCACGACCGCGGCGGCGCCGTCGGTGATCCGGCCGCAGTCCTGCTTGCGCAGCCGGCCCTCGATGACCGGGTTCAGCTCGTCGTCGGGCCCGAACGCGCCGGCCGGGAACCGCCAGTCCCGTGCCTGGGCGAGCGGATTCCGTGCCGCGCGGTCGAAAGCGTGCGCAGCGAACTGCCCGAGGTGCTCGGGGTCGAGCCCGTACCGCTCGTCGTAGGTGGCGGCGACCTCGGCGAACAACGCCGGCCACGGGAACTTCGCGCCGACGGCTTCGTGCCCGGCCCACGCGGCGGATCCGAGGTGCTCGGCCGCGCGCTGCCCGTCGACGTTCCGCATCAGCTCGACGCCGACGACCAGTGCGACGTCGTAGCGGCCTGCCTCGATGTCCGCGCACGCGGCGAGCACGGCGGTGCTGCCGGACGCGCACGCGGCTTCGTGCCGGGTCGACGGCACGCCGTCCAGCGCCGGGACGGCGGCCACGAGCAACCCGCCCAGTTGAGCTTGCCCGGTGAACAGCTCGGCCGCGAGGTTCCCGACGTGCGCGACCCCGACGTCTTCGGGCGCGGCGGGCACGACCTCGGCAAACAGATTGAGAATCCCGCGTCCCTCCTTGGCGAAGTTGCGCGCGAAGTCGCTCTGCGCCCCGCCCAGCACGAACACCGTCATGGCCTCACTCCAGACTTTCCCGCAGCTTCCGCTTCAGGATCTTCCCCACCGGGTTGCGGGGCAAGGCGTCGGCGTACTCAAGCCGTTCCGGCAGCTTGAACGCGGCCACCCGCTTCTCGCGCAGGTACGCGACCAGGTCGTCGAGCGACGGCTTGCGCTCGCCCGGCACGACGACCGCGCACACCCGCTCCCCCAGCACGTCGTCGGGGACCCCGATCACGCCGACGTCCGCGACGTCCGGGTGCCCGGCCAGCAGGCCTTCGACCTCGGCCGGCGAGATGTTCATCCCGCCGCGGATGACCAGGTCCTTCGTCCGGTCGACGTACCGCAGGAACTCCCCGCGCTCGCCGTCGATCTCGAAGACGTCGCCGGTGCGGAAGTGCCCGTCGTCGTCGAAGGACGACGTGTCGAGCGGCTCGCCCAGCGACGTCAGGTAGCCGGCGAACACCGTCGGCCCGGCGATGTGCAGCTCGCCGGGCCGCCCGGGTTCGGTGACGTGCTCGCCGGTGACGGGGTCGTGCAGCCGCACCGACGTCCAGCCGGCGACGGGCGTCGACCACGTGACGTCGGAGGCGTAGTTCGGGAAGTAGCTCGCACGCTGATCGGGGTCCGGGATGTCCACCGGACCGGACAGCAGCGCGGTCCCTTCGTTGGAGCCGAAGAAGTTGATGATGTCGATGCCGTACCGCTCGGCCCAGGTGCGCACGAGCCATGGCGACAGCGGCGCCGAGCCGGACCCGATCTTGCGCACGCTCGAAACGTCCACTCCGGACAGGATCTTCTCGTTGTGCAGCAACATGGTCAGCAACGCCGGTGGCGCGAGCGTGTACGTCACGCGTTCGGCCGCGAGCTGACCCAGGAACACGGGCAGGTCGAACGGGTGGTGCGGGACGAACACGGCGCCGGTCAGCAGCCAGGGCAAGAACATCCCGCCGATGCCCGCCATGTTCGTCATCGGGAACGGCGAGAGCAGGACGTCGTCGCGCGTGATCCCCGCGGCCTGGACGCAGCCGCCCGCGGTCGCGAGCCAGTCGCCGTGGCAGCGCGGAACCGCTTTCGGCTCGGCTTCGGTGCCGGACGTCCAGCAGATCGTCACGCAGTCGTTGACGTCGGTGCCGAGTGTGGACGAATACGAGTCCAGAGTGGACTTCTCCACTTCGGACAGCGGGTTTTCGGGCCAGGCCAGGGCGCCGGCCGGTTCGTCGTCCCCCCGGGCGACGACGAACCGGACCGACGGCGCCGCAGCGCCGATTAGCCCAAGGGCCGCCCCGGCGAGCTCGTGCTCGCCGTATCTGGTGGCGGTCACCACGGCGACGGCTCCGGTGCGCCGGCACATCGGACCCATCTCGTGCTCCCGGTAGGACACCGGGAACGGCGTGACCACCGCACCGATCCGCACGATCGCGAGGAACGCCTGGACCAGGGCCGAGCAGTTCGGCAGCTGCACGGCCACGACGTCACCTGCTCGCACCCCTCTGGCGAGCAGGAACGCGGCCAGGACGTCGACACGTTCGTCGAGCCGGTTCCAGGTCCACCGCACCGGGTCGCGTCCGACCAGTGCGGTGGTGTTCGGTGGATCGACCAGCGCGAGACCCTCCGGGTCGGCACTGACCCGCTCCTTCACGAGCCGGTCGATCGTCTCCGCACTCCACCATCCCCGCGCCCGGAAGTCCCGGGCGCGACCCTCTCGATGGCATCTCATGAACGGAGGTTTTCCAGCTGGTCCGCCCGGACCCAGGTCGCGTGAAAACCGAGCGGGACCCGCTGGGGCAACAGGACCCTGGCCACGGGTCCGGCAGCGAGATCGGCGGCGTCGAAGATGTCCAGTTCCGAGCGTCCCTCGCGCTCGTCCTGCACGAACGTCACCAGATGACCGTCCGCCGAATCGGCGGCCGCTCCTTCGCGGGGTGCGAACGGAGCCTCACTGCCCCACCGGCCGGGACCGAACCGGTATTCGGTCTTGGCGCCGGCAAGATTGTCGTAGCGCACCAGCCCGTCGAACTTCAGCGTCGACTCGGGCGAGATGTGCACCGCGTAGGAGTACCGGTTCCGCCTGCCGACGCCGCGGGCGTCGACGGTCGGGAACTCGGTGTTGGCATCGTCGAGCGCCGCTTCGTGGCACGCGCCGGTCCGCAGGTCGAAGCGGTAGCGGTGCAGCTGGGCATCGAGGCGCAGGTAGGAGAGCATCTTCGCGAGCGGCGTGCGCGCGTCGGGCCGCGGAGCCGGCTTCTGCACGCGGCAGACGTCGAGGATGACTTCGTCGCCCTCTTCCCAGGCGTTCACGACGTGGTAGATGTAGCACGGGCTCGCTTCGAACCAGCGGATCTGGCTACCGTTGCCGTAGCGTGGCATGACGCCGAAGCGGCTCGGCATCGAGCGGTCGAAGTGCAGCTTGTGCCGGCCCAGCTTCGCGGCTTCCAGGTCCTGGACCAGCGGCAGGTCCATCAGCACGGCGTAGCGCTCGGTGATGGCCATGTCGTGCGGCAGGCGCGGGCCGGGCAGCTCGATCTCGGTGGTGTTCACGACCTTGCCGTCCGCGCTGATCACGCCGTAGCGCAGGTACGGCGGGCGCGGGCCGTAGTCGAACCAGAACAGCTCGCCGGTCGCCTCGTCCACCTTCGGGTGCGCCATCATGTCCCCGACCAGCGTGCCGAGGAAGTCGTCGGCGCCCAGCGTCTCCAGCGAGAGCGGGTCGACCGCGTACGGCGAGCCGCACAGGTACCAGGTGGCGAGGATCCGGCCGCGGTGGAAGACGACGTCGGTGTTCGCGTTGTCCTTGAGGCCGAGGCCGTGCGAGTTGCCGAACGGGTTGCCCGCCGGGTTCTCCATGACGCCGGTCCAGAGCGCCTTGCCCGCCGCGGACTCGGCTTCGAAGGCCTTGGTGCGCACCCAGCGGTTGCGGTAGCGGGCCTTGCCGTTCTCCAGGTGGACGGCGTGGATCATGCCGTCGCCGTCGAACCAGTGGTAGCGGCCTTCCGGGGCGAACCGCGGGTTGGGGCCGTTGCGCAGGTAGACGCCGTTGAGGTCCTTCGGGATCTCGCCGATGACCTGCAGGTCTTCGGCGTCGATCTCGGTGCCGACCGGGGCGTAGACGCCGAGCAGGTACGGGTTGGGCTCCTCGGCCGCGTCCGCCGCACGGGCCACCATCAGCGGCTGTTCGGAGGTGCTGGTCATCGGGCTGCTCCCTGACTGTCGGGCTCACCGCGCTGGCTGATGGGGACGAGACTATGATTTGTGTACCCAGGTGTCAATAGGCTTCTCTTGGTGTAGTCAGGTGTTACGCTGAGGCCGCTGAGAATGAGGGGGAAGACGGTGACCGAGGCGACCGCGCACCGCGTCCGGCCGGCGGGGGATCCGCTCCGCAGAGCGCTGGAGCTGGTCGGGGATCAGTGGACGCTGCTCATCCTGCAGAGCCTGTTCCTGCGCTTCCGGCGCTACGAAGAGCTGCGGCTGCGCCTGGGCATCTCGCCGACCGCGTTGTCGGGACGGCTGCGGGACATGGTCGACGCGGGCATGCTCACGCGCGTCCCCTACCGCGACGCGCGCCGCACGCGGCACGAGTACCGGCTCACCGAGCGCGGCCTGGAGCTGTGGCCGCTGCTGATCTCGATCTGGGCGTGGGAGCGCGAGTGGGTCGAAGGCCGCCGCGAGGTGCTGCCGACGTTGATCCACCTCGACTGCGAGCTGGCTACATCAGCGCCCCTCGGCTGCGGGGCTTGCGGCCGCCGGGTCGACGCGCGTGACGTGCGGGCCGAGCGCCTCGACAGCACCGGCGTCGCGGCGGCGACGGCGTCCAAGCGCTTCCGCCGCAAGGACGCCGAGTCGCTGGCCGGCGACCCGATGATGTTCTTCCCCGACACGATGGAGCTGCTCGGCGACCGCTGGTCGACCGGCCTGCTGGTGTCGGCGCTGCTCGGCTGCCGGCACTTCTCGGAGTTCGAGCGCGAGCTGGGGATCGGGCCGAGCGTCCTGTCGGGCCGGCTGAGCAAGCTCGTCGAGGTCGGCGTGCTGCGCACCGGCGCGGCGGCCACCCGCGCGGACGCGCGCGACTACCGGCTGACCGCGAAGGGCCTGGCGTTCTTCCCGGCGCTGGCGTTCATCGCGGAGTGGTCGCGGGGCTTCGAGGTGGCGGGCCAGGAGCCGGACATCACGCTGCACCACGTCGAATGCGGCAACCGGCTGCGGCCGATCCTGCTGTGCGACCACTGCGGCCGCCCCCTGCTGCGCAAGTCGGTGCAGTTCGGCGGGGTTCCCTCCCCGAAACGCTGAAATCGACTCGCCAAGCGGGTGCGCGGCTGACAGGCTGGAGTGGTCACACGTCGTCGTTTTCGGAGGTAGGCATGAGTGAACCGAACCCGTCGCCCAGCGGCGAGGAGGACGACGTCAAGCGCAAGTTCCGCGAGGCGCTGGAACGCAAGCAGGCCCACGCTCGTTCGGGCGCGTCCCACGAGAACGGCGGCGGCAAGAACCAGCACGCCCACGGCCCGGCGGCGAACAAGCGGACGTTCCGCCGCAAGAGCGGCTGACAGCTCTTCGAAGGCCCCCACCTCGATCGGTGGGGGCCTTCGGTGTGTCTACGGGGTGAACTCGCCCAGGTGGTCCAGCACCACGAACGCACTCGCCGGGCTCGCCGCCGCGACCGCCGTCCGCAGCACGTCCAGCCCGCCGTTCGGGTCGTGCGCCTGCCCCAGCGGCAGGTCGAAGTCGTCCCAGTGGGTCGCGGCCACGTACCTCGGGTGCCCGAGGACGGACAGCAGCCGCGGGACGTACCGCGTCACCTTCGACCCGCCGGCCGGCAGCAGCACCACGTCCGGGCGCAGGCCCGCCAGCTCCGATTCCACGTAGTTCGAGCCGCCGAAGTCCAGCACGCTCGCCCCGCCGCCGGTCACCTGGTAGGCCAGCGTGCCGCCCTCGACGAGGTCCTCGATCACGCGCGGGCGGTCCCGGCGCGACAACGGCCGCGAGCCCGGGAACGGCACCTGCGCCCGCGCGCCCACCGCCGAGTGCAGCGACCGCAGGACGCGGATCGAGTAGCCGTCGAATGTCAGGTCCTCGCCCCCTGACGCGACCGCCAGCTGGTCCTCCGGTGCGCCGAGCGCGGCCATGAGACTCAAATGGGTCTCGGTGCCGATGACCGTCGCGCCGGTGCGTTTGGCCAGGTAGGGGACGTCGGTGAGGTGGTCGTAGTGGCCGTGCGTCACCAGGATGTGGTCCGCGCGCAGTTCGCCGCGGTCGAGGAAGCCGTCGATCAGCGCGCGGTTCACCGACAGCGGCGTCTTCGGGTCCGCGCCCGCCGGGGTGTACGTCCCCGTCTTGAACCGCGTCAGCCAGGGGTCGATCAGGACCGTCTTCGGCCCGATGCGGATCTCCCAGCCGTTGTTCCCCCACCACCGAAGCGTCATCCCCGACGTGCCCGAAGCGGCGGCCGCCGCCGGTCCCGCGCCCGCCAGGATGGCCGCCGCCGCGGCTCCCGCGCCGAACAGCCCGCGCCTGCTGAATCCCATGTCCATATCGGACACCCGACCACGAACCGCGGACCGCTGTCCAAGATCGATCCGTCGGCATGTCGATACGGGAACGGCTATCGTCGCAGCGTGGACCACCTCCGTTCGCTGCGGTACTTCCTCGTCGTCGCCGACGAACTCCACTTCGGCCGCGCGGCGGAGCGGCTCGGGATCGCGCAGCCGCCGTTGAGCCAGCGCGTCAAGCGGCTCGAAGCCGAGCTGGGCGCGAAGCTGTTCGACCGCGGCCGCCGCGTCACGCTCACCGAAGCCGGCGAAGTCCTGCGCGCCGAAGCCCGCGACCTGCTCTCCCGGTGGGATCGGATGACGTCGCTGGTCGCGAAGGCCGAGCGCGGCGAGCTGGACGCGCTGCGCGCGGGCGTGCCCCCGGAGCTGCCCGGCCCGGTCCTCGCCGCGATCCTGACGGCGTTCGCCGAGCGGCATCCCGCCGTCCGGCTCGACCTGCAGGAGCTGACGACCGCGGAGCAGGTCCGGCTGCTCGCCGACCGCTCGCTGGACGCGGGCCTGCTGCACCTGCCGGTCGACGTGGTCGACCTGGAGCTGGGCCCGGTGATCGACACCCCGCTGGGCGTGGTCCTCCCCCGCGATTCCCCGCTGGCCCGCCGCGCGTCGCTGGCGCTGGCCGACCTCGCGGGCGAGGGCCTGGTGCACGCGCCCCGCGCGGCGGCCCCGGGCAGCTACGACGCCATCCTGCGCACCTG
>NZ_JAAGNB010001009.1:0-12576 GCF_010550475.1 Amycolatopsis sp. SID8362 | reverse complement strand
GCACGAGGTGCCGCACCTCCCCGCCGTGGGCGACGTCCCGGCCGGGGAGGTGGGCGGCAGCACCGGCGGCGACGGCGTGACCCCGCGCGAAGACCTCGCGTCCTCGACCTTCAGCGCGCCCGACCACCCGGCGACTTCGCCGCGGCTCGACACGACGACGACCCCGAACCTGACGATGACCACCGAGTCGAGCGACTCGCCGGAGAGCGCCGACGCACCCGAGCTGTCGCCGACCGACGGGTCGACGGAGGCCAAGGGCAGGCCGACGGACACCAGCACGACCGGCACGGCCGAACCGACGACGACAGTGACGCCGACGTCCGGGAAACCGTGCCCGAGCAGCACGTCCGAAGTCACTGGTTCGAGCGAATCCGCCGAACCCACGCCGACCGGCTCCGAACAGCGGTGATCCACTTCGCCGGGTCGGATGTCCGATTCCTCCCTCGCGCGTTCGCGGCCGCGCACGGTACCGTTGTGCTGCTCACCCTGCGGGCGGCCCTGGAGGCAACTGAATGAACCGGCTGGTGCGCGGCGAAGACGGCCGCGACTGGGTGGTCCGTGCCCAGATGGAATGGCGTGCGCCGGCGACGGCCGACGACTTCGAGCACGACGTCGCGGGCAGCTACGGCCCCGGCATCGCGATGATCGTGGTGACCGCGCTGCTGGCCGTCATCCTCGTCGTGTGGACGCCGGACCAGGTCAACATCCCCGCGTGGGTGCTGCTCGCGCTGCTGCTCGTGATCCTGTTCTTCCCCCTGCGGTGGATTCTGCGCCGGCCGTGGACGGTCGTCGCGGAGACCGAGGGCGACGTGACCGGCGACCGGCCGTCCGAGCGCTGGGTCGGCACCATCCGCGGCATGTTCACGGTGCAGGGCGAGGTCAAGAAGATCTCCAAGACCATCCAGCGGCACTCGCTGCCGGACTTCGACGGGCCGCTGCACCCGGTCGAATAGCCAGTACCGGAATTCGGCCGAAGGGGTGAAACTGGGGACATGCCCGAGCTACCCGAGGTCGAAGCGCTGGCCCACCACCTGCGTGAGAACGCGGTCGGCCAGACGATCTTCCGCATCGATGTCGCATCGCTGAGCGTGCTGAAGACGGCGACCCCGCCGTGGACCGACATGCACGGCCGCGAGATCACCGGCGCGACCCGCCACGGCAAGCACCTCGACGTCGTCGCCGGTGACCTGCACCTCGTCGTCCACCTGGCGCGCGCGGGCTGGCTGCGCTGGTCCGACGGCCTGGCCGCGGCGCCGCTGAAGCCAGGCAAGGGCCCGATCTCGCTGCGCGTGCACCTCGAATCCGCGACCGGGCCCGGGTTCGACCTCACCGAAGCGGGCACGAAGAAGGGCCTCGCGGTGTGGATCGTCAAGGACCCGCAGGAGATCGCGAGCGTCGCGCGCCTCGGCCCGGACGCACTCTCGCTGGACGCGACCCAGCTGCGTGAGCTGTTCGCCGGCAAGAACACCCGCTTGAAGTGGGCGCTCACCGACCAGTCGCTCATCGCCGGGATCGGCAACGCCTACTCCGACGAGATCATGCACCGCGCGAAGCTCTCGCCGTACGCGACGATCGGCAAGCTCGACGACGGCGCGCTGGAAACCCTCGCCGAGGCGATCGTCGAAATCGAGTCCGACGCCGTCAACCGCTCGGTCGGCCAGAAAGCCGCGCGGCTGAAGGGCGAGAAGCGCTCAGGCCTGCGCGTCCACGCCCGCACCGGCCTCCCGTGCCCGGTCTGCGGCGACACGATCCGCGAGATCTCCTTCGCCGACAAGTCGTTCCAGTACTGCCCGACCTGCCAGACCGGCGGCAAGCCGCTGGCCGACCGCCGCATGTCGAGGCTCCTCAAGTAGCAGATTCGCCCGTTCGGCCGCAGGTGCTGCGCCGCGCGTCGCCGGGCGCGGCCTCGCCGTCGGCGAAACCGCGTCCTTCCTGCTGCTTTCGCCGGAAGGGGTGGAACAGGCGACCCCTCCCGCGTGTTGCGGACAGTGACCGCGGGGGCCCGGATCCGACTCTCGGTAGGGTCGCCTCAACCCTCGGTCATCACAGTTGGACAGAAAGTGGGATCAGGCCTTGCACCCGGTTGGTCGAGCGCAGAGCATGGACGCCGTGTCCGGGTTTCCGCTTGCGCAGATCATTCCCTGGGGTGTCGCGGTACTGCTCCTCGTCGTGGTGATCGTGCTGCTCGTGAAACAACGCAAGCCGGCCAGCGTGGTGGAAGACGCCATGCTGCAGGCCGTGCACCGGATGTCGAAGGCGGCGCCGAACCTCCGCTCCGGCCTGGACGAAGACGCCGCGGACAAGATCACCACGCAGCTGCTGCAGATGCTCGACTGCGTGGCCGTCGGCATCACCGACAGCGAAGGCACGCTGCTGTCCTGGGACGGCGAGGCGAACGAGCACTACGTCGACCTCGTCGACGCCATCGGCAACGCGATCCGCAAGCACCGCCGCGAGGTCGTGGCGCACGACCGGATGCCGTGCAACCACCGCGGCACCTGCCGGATGAAGACCGCGGTCATCGTGCCGCTGCTGGTCGAGGGCGAGACCGAGGCCGCGCTGATCGTCGTCGGCCGGACCCGCGGGCGCCTGGTGCAGATGGCCGACGCGGTCGCGCAGTTCGTCTGCACGCAGTTCGAGCTGTCCCGGCTCGACGAGTCGAAGCAGCAGCTCCAGCAGGCCGAGATCAAGGCGCTGCGCGCGCAGATCTCGCCGCACTTCGTCTACAACGCGCTGAACACGATCTCCGCGCTGATCCGCACGGACCCCGAAGAGGCGCGAGAGCTGCTTCAGGACTTCGCCGACTTCACGCGCTACTCGTTCCGCTCGTCGGGCATGTTCACCTCGCTCGCCGAAGAACTGCGCAACATCGACCGCTACCTGACCATCGAGAACGCCCGCTTCGGCGGCCGGCTCGAGGTGCGGATGAAGATCGCGCCCGAGGTGCTCAGCGTCGTCGTGCCGTTCCTGATCATCCAGCCGCTGGTGGAGAACGCGGTCAAGCACGGACTGGCCAGCAAGCCCAGCGGCGGCTGCGTCACGGTGATCGCGCAGGACCACGGCACCGAGGCGCTGATCAGCGTCGAGGACGACGGCATCGGCATGGACCCGCGGCGGCTCAACGACGTCAAGAACGCGCACAGCACCGGCGCGCACGTCGGGCTCGGCAACATCAGCCAGCGCATGCAGCAGGTGTTCGGCAACGACTACGCGGTGATGGTCGAGACCGCGCCCGGTGCCGGCATGAAGGTGACGCTGCGGGTGCCGAAGTTCGTCCCGGGCGTCCGCCCGAACATGCCGGACTACAGCTCCGAAGAGGCCGACGTCCCGGCGCAGAGCGGGCCGGCCCAGCTGAACGGCGCCGACGTCAGCGGCGTGAACGGCTCACGCTCCGGCATCCTCCCCATGGGCTGAGTCCCGGCTAGCCTGGCTGCATGAGCGTTACGGACAAGCTGGCTTCGCGGATCCCGGTGCTCGCCGACCGGGTCGAGCGCAAGGACGTCGTGGCCGTGGTGAAGCTGCACGGCGTGATCACCCCGTCGCCGTCCCCGCTGGCCAGGGGTGCGATCAACCTGAGCGCGGTCGAATCGGCCCTGACCAGGGCGTTCGGTCACGAGCGGCTGAAGGCGGTCGCGCTGCTGGTGAACTCGCCCGGCGGCGCGCCGACGCAGTCCGGGCTGGTCGCCGAGCGCATCCGCCAGCTGGCCGACGAGAAGAAGGTGCCGGTACTGGCGTTCTGCGAAGACGTCGCCGCCTCCGGCGGCTACTGGCTGGCCTGCGCGGCCGACGAGATCTACGCCCACCGCACGTCCATGGTCGGCTCGATCGGCGTGATCAGCGGCGGTTTCGGCTTCACGGGCCTGCTGGAACGCTTCGGCATCGAGCGCCGCCTGCACACCGCGGGCGCCAACAAGTCGCGCCTCGACCCGTTCTCGCCGGAGAAGCCGGAAGACGTCGAGTGGCTGAAGAAGATGCACACCCAGCTCCACGACCTGTTCGTCAGCTGGGTCAAGGAACGCCGCGGCGACCGCCTGACCGACGCGGAGGACCTCTTCACCGGCGACGTCTGGCTCGGCGCGAAGGCGCGGGAACTGGGCTTGGTCGACGGCCTCGGCAGCCTCCGCCAGATCGTCACCGAGCGCTTCCCGGACGCGGAGATCTCGGTCGCCGAGCCCAAGCGCCCCCTCCTGGCCCGCCTCGGCGTCGGCGCCCCGGCTGCGGCGACGGCAGTCCTGGACGCGGTCACGCAGAAGGCAGCGTGGTCCCGCTTCGGCCTCTGACGAGCGACTTGCGCAGACTTCTGAAAAAGTTCAGAATAGTTCCATGGCCACCGAAGTGCAGTGGAGCGAGTTGCAGCGCGATCCCAAGAGCGTCGCTGCGCTCGCTGACGAGGGCGATGTCCGAGTGCGTCGCCGCGACGGTGCTGCCCTGCTGCTGACCAGGGAAGACAGGGCGAACTCGGCGTCGGAAGGATCGGTGGCCGCGGCGCGTGCGCTGCGCAATGTGCTGGCTCACCTGCCACACGACGTCGCGGCGGCGGCCCTGCTCGACGAGTTCCCCTGGGTGGACGTCCTGCCGAAGGCGGAGCAGGCGCAGTTCGTCCACGACTTCGCACGCGCGTTCCAGGCTTCCGCGGAGCTGGGTCAGTGGTCTGTTCTCGCCCAGACGATCACGGAGTGGCGCAGCACCGCGGCCATCCACGCTGATCCGGCACTCGCCGGCAAGCTCAGTGGTCCGATCGACGAGGACTTCGGTCCGGTGCCAGGTCCCACGGACGGCTGAGCGATGCCTGCGAAACGCGGTGACCGCATCGCGCCGCCCGCGCGACCCGGTGGCTGGGAGGCGCGCTTCGCGACTTCCGAGGCGGCAAAGGGTTGGGAGGCCTTGTGTCAGGCTGCGAGGTCGAACACCTGGGAAGCGTGGATCGTCCTCACCGAACGGCCGACTGCTCCGGAAAACCCGGGGCGTCAGCACCGGCTGAAAGGTAGTTTCGCAACTCGCGAAGTCGGTGGGCGGGTGCTGGAGCAGTGGCAGTACGAGGTCACTGCGGGCGGCCGGATCTGGTACTGCCCGGATCCCGTCAGGCGGGTCGTCTGGGTGGTCTTGGCGGGCACGGGCCATCCGAAAGACACCGAGTGACCACTGTCCGCTTTGAGCACTTCCGGGCAAACTTTGTGACCCGCATCACCCTTCCCGGGTAACGCCTCTGGCTCCGCGATGAGGCGTCAGGTCTCCTTGTCGACGGGCTTTGTTGCGATCGGCAACAAATCCGGACGACAAGGAGGTCGTACCCGATGCCCCACTCCCGAAGACTCGCCCTCGGTGCCGTCGTCGGCGCCGCGCTGATCACCGTGCCCCTCACGCTGAACGCCGAAGCGTCGATCCCGCCGCCCGACTCGGGCTGGACGACCGTCTTCGCCGACGACTTCACCGGCGGCGCGAACACCCTGCCCTCGAGCGCGAACTGGATCATCGACACCGGCCACGGCTACCCCGGCGGCCCCGGCAACTGGGGCACCGGCGAGATCCAGAACTACACGTCGAGCACCGGCAACGTCTCGCAGGACGGCGCCGGCAACCTCCGCATCACGCCGTTGCGCGACGGGTCGGGCAACTGGACGTCGGCGCGGATCGAAACCCAGCGGGCGAACTTCAAGCCGCCGGCGGGCGGGGTCATGCGGATCGAAAGCCGGATCCAGATGCCGAACGTCACCGGCGCCGCCGCGCTCGGGTACTGGCCCGCGTTCTGGGCGCTCGGCGGGCCGTACCGCGGCAACTGGTGGAACTGGCCCGCCATCGGCGAGTTCGACATCATGGAGAACGTCAACGGGATCAACTCCGTCTGGGGCGTCCTGCACTGCGGCGTCAACCCCGGCGGCCCGTGCAACGAGACGACCGGCCTGCCCGCCAACCGCGCGTGCCCCGGCAGCAGCTGCCAGTCGGCCTTCCACACCTACCGCTTCGAATGGGACGCGAGCACCAGCCCGCAGGTGTTCCGCTGGTTCGTCGACGGCCAGCAGTTCCACTCCGTGAGCCAGAACCAGGTCGACGCCACGACCTGGGCGAACATGACCACCCACCAGGGCTACTTCGTGTTGCTGAACGTCGCCATCGGCGGCGCGTTCCCGAACAACAACTCCGGCACCACCACGCCGGGACCGGGGATCGTGCCCGGTCACCCGATGGTCGTCGACTACGTCACCGTCGCCACCCGCGGCGGAACCGGTGGCGGCACCACGACCCCGCCGACCACGACGACTCCGCCCACCGGCGGGAGCAGCGCGTACAGCACCATCCAGGCCGAGTCCTTCAGCCAGCAGTCCGGCGTGATCACCGAGGCCACCACGGACTCCGGCGGCGGCCAGGACATCGGCGCGGTGGGCAACGGTGACTGGGCGCTCTACCCGAACGTCGACTTCGGCAGCAGCGCGGCGACCAACTTCCAGGCCCGCGTCGCGTCCGGGGCGGCGGCCGGCGTCAGCGGGCTCGTCGAGGTGCGGCTCGACAGCCGGTCCAACGCGCCCATCGGCAGCTTCGCCGTCGCCAACACCGGCGGCTGGCAGAGCTGGCGGACCGTCCCCGCGAACATCAGCGCGGTGACCGGCGTGCACAACGTGTACCTGACGTTCACGAGCGGCCAGCCCGCCGACTTCGTGAACCTCAACTGGTTCACGTTCGTGCATTGAGACAGGGACCCGCGGGCGGCCGGGCCGTCCGCGGGTCTCCCCACTTCAGGCAGACGGGGGCTGGACATTGCACTCGGCAATGGGCAGGATGCGTTTCACTGTGAGTGCTCACGATGACACCCGGAAACTCGTGGTCCTGGCTGTGGACGACGAGCCGAACGGTCTTGACGAACTCGTCCACTGCCTGCGCAACAGCCCGCACGTGGCGAAGGTGTTCCCGGCGATCGACGCCTCCGAGGCGCTTCGGTTGCTGTCCACCGACGACCCGCGGCTGCGCGAGCGCAAGGACCGCGGCCTGCCGATCGTCGACGCCGTCTTCGCGGACATCGACATGCCCGGCCTGTCCGGCATGGAGATGTCGCGCGTGTTCGCCGCGCTCCGGCCGTCGCCCGCGCTGGTGTTCGTCACCGGGCACGCCGAAGAGGCGGTCAACGCGTTCGACCTCGGTGCGCTCGACTACGTCCTCAAGCCGTACCAGCAGGACCGGCTCGACCGCGCGATCACGCGCGTGATCGACAAGCTGGCCTCCGCGGCGGCGCCCCCGCCCGGCGCGCTGGGCGGCGAGCCGGTGAAGAACGACGACGAGGTCATCCCGGTCGAGCTGGCCGGCACCACCAAGCTCATCCCGCGCTCCTCGGTCCGCTGGGTCGAGGCGCAGGGCGACTACGCGCGGCTGTTCACCACCGAAGGCAGCCACCTGGTCCGCATCCCGCTGGCGCAGCTCGAGGAGCGCTGGGAGAAGGCCGGCTTCGTCCGGATCCACCGGTCGTTCCTCGTCGCGCTGCCGCTGATCACCGAGCTGCGCATGGGCCAGGGTGGCTACCAGGTTGTGATCGGCAACGAGGAGAAGGTGCTGCCGGTGAGCCGGCGGCACACCCGCGCGCTGAAGGACCGGCTGGTCGGTTCGGGCCGGAACGGCTGAGCCGGGACCGGTCATGACCGACGACTTCTACGAGCGCCGCGCGAACGGCGTCCGCGAACCGGATCCGACGCTCGGCAGGCGCGCCCGGCAGCGGCCGCTGCCGCAGCCCACCGACCGGGCCGTCGTCGAATCGCTGCCGCCCGCGCCGGAGCCGGAGAAGCAGCCGAAGCCGGAGCACCACGCGAAACCCAAGCGGGAGCGGGTGATCCTCGCCGACCCGCGCCGGGCGGGCGGCACCCTGCGCGCCCGCGTCGAGCTGGAAGAGCAGACCAGCTGGGGCAAGCTGCTCGTCCGCGACCACCTGGTGAAGGTGCAGCTGCGGACAGCCGTCCTGCTCGCCTTGCTGGTCGTCGTCGTGTTCGGCTCCCTGCCGGCGCTGTTCTACCTGGTTCCGGGCTTCTCCCGGGCCAGTCTCGGCGGCATCCCGGTGGCGTGGCTGATCCTCGGCGTGCTGCCGTTCCCGTTCCTGTTCGGCGTCGGGATCTGGTACAACCGGCTGGCCGAACGCAACGAACGCGCGTTCGTGGACATGATCGAGAACTAGTTCCGCACCGAGTCGTGCGAGGATTCCCCCCGTGCAGCTGAACCCGTGGGCGTTGACCGGCATCGTGCTGGTCGCCGTGGTGACGTTCTTCATCGGTCACCGCTCCGCGCGGTCCGCCACGAGCACGCACGACTTCCTGGTCGCCCGCCGCACCGTGCGGTCCCGCCGCAACGCCGCCGCGATCTCCGGTGAGTACCTGTCGGCGGCGTCGTTCCTCGGCATCGCCGGGATCGTGCTCAAGGACGGCGCCGACGCGCTGTGGTTCCCGATCGGCTTCACCGCGGGTTACCTCGCCCTGATGCTGTTCGTCGCGGCGCCGCTGCGGCGCTCCGGCGCGTACACGCTGCCCGACTTCGTCGAAATGCGGCTCGGCTCGAAGGGCCTGCGCCGGTTCTCGACGGCGTTCGTCGTGTTCATCGGGATCCTCTACATGGTCCCGCAGCTGCAGGGCGCCGGCCTGACGCTGGCGACGATCCTCCCGGTACCGGTCTGGACCGGCGCGATCGCGGTGATGGTCGTGGTGGCGTTCAACGTGATCGCCGGCGGCATGCGCGCGATCACCGTCGTCCAAGCCTTCCAGTACTGGCTCAAGCTGTTCGCCATCGCCATGCCCGCGTTCGTGCTGTGCATGGTCTTCTTCGCCGGCGGCGGCCCGGACGGCTTCCGCCCCCTCGGCGCCGCCGCGCCGCCGGTGTTCACCAGCGACACCACGGTCGACGTGCAGACCGACGTCACGCTGCACGTCACGTCGGACACCTTCCTGTACGCCTACGGCCGCACCGACAACGGCCCGGCCGCCGGGCCGACGCACTGGACCCCGCTGGCCCCGCACACGGTCGCCGAAGGCACCACGCTGAAGTTCATGGCGGGCACGCCGGTGCCGGTGGTCAGCGATTCGGTGGCCGAGAACGCGAACTGGCTGCACCCGGCGTCGGGCAGCCTCACCGACCTGCTCCAGACGTACTCGCTGATGTTCGCGACGTTCCTGGGCACGATGGGCCTGCCGCACGTGCTGGTCCGCTTCTACACCAACCCCGACGGCAAGGCCGCGCGCCGCACCACCGTGCACGTCCTGCTGCTGCTGGGCCTGTTCTACCTGTTCCCGACGCTGCTGGGCGCGCTGTCCCGGATGTACGTCCCGGAGCTGCTCGTCACCGGCAAGACGGACGCGGCGATCCTGCGGCTGCCCTCGGCGATCCTGCCGGGCGTCGGCGGGCAGATCCTCGGCGCGGTCACCGCGGCCGGCGCGTTCGCCGCGTTCCTCTCCAGCACGTCCGGGCTGCTGGTGAGCGTCGCCGGGGTGGTGTCGACCGACCTGCTGCCCGGCCGGGTGCGGGACTTCCGCGTGGCGACCGGGCTGGTCGCGCTGTTCCCGATCGGGCTGGCGGTCGCGCTGCGGCCGGAGGACATCTCGCTGTCGATCGGGCTGACGTTCGCGCTCGCGGCGTCGACGTTCAGCCCGCTGCTGGTGCTGGGCATCTGGTGGCGCAAGCTGTCCTGGCCCGGCGCGCTGGCCGGGATGTTCGTCGGCGGCGGCCTGGTGCTGGCCGCGCTGGTCGTCAACGTCGTGAGCGGCTACAGCGGCGGCTGGGCGCCCTGGTTCGTCAACCAGCCGGCGCTGATCACGGTTCCTGCCGCGTTCGTCACGACGTATTTCGTCAGCCGTGCGACCGGCTACGGCCGCCCGGAGCACGTCCACGACATCATGCTGCGGCTGCACGCGCCCGACCCGCTCGGCTTCATGCGGGACAGGGCGGTCGCCAGATTCGGACAAGCCGAAGAAAAGACACGAATCGCCGGCCGAGGCCGGCACCGCAAGTAAAGCGCTGACAGCGAGTAATTAAGTAATACCCGATAGAGGGATTACGAACTACACGATAGCCCCATACGTTCCGTTGGTTTCTACCGATACCAAATACGGGAAAGTGGGGATTCGCCGTGAGCAGCACCGAACAAGACGTCGGTGGCGCGGAGCCGCAGACCGACTGGGAGAGGATCCAGGGGAGTCCCGAATTCGCGGACCTGCGCCGCCGGCTGCGGGTGTTCGTGTTCCCGATGACCGCGCTGTTCCTGCTCTGGTACCTGCTGTACGTGCTCCTCGCGGACTACGCGCACGGCTTCATGAGCACCAAGCTGTTCGGGAACATCACCGTCGGCCTGGTCTTCGGGCTGCTGCAGTTCGTCTCGACGTTCGTCATCACGGGCTTGTACGTGCGCTACGCCAACCGGAAGCTCGACCCGGTCGCCGACGGGATCCGCGCCGAAATCGAAGGGGAACCGCGCCGATGAACCTCGCGGCGGGCGTGGAGGGCAGCAACTCCACCCTCAACATCATCATCTTCCTGGTCTTCGTCGCGATCACGCTGGTGATCGTGTTCCGGGCCAGCCGGAACACCAAGACCGCGTCGGACTACTACGCCGCCGGGCGCGCGTTCACCGGTCCGCAGAACGGCATCGCGATTTCCGGTGACTACCTTTCGGCGGCGTCGTTCCTCGGCATCGCGGGCGCCATCGCCGTCAACGGCTACGACGGCTTCCTATATTCGATCGGTTTCCTGGTCGCGTGGCTGGTCGCCTTGCTGCTGGTCGCGGAACTGCTGCGCAACACCGGCAAGTTCACGATGGGCGACGTGCTCGCGTTCCGCATGAAGCAGACGCCGGTGCGCGCGGCGGCCGCCGTTTCGACGCTGGCGGTTTCGTTCTTCTACCTCTTGGCGCAGATGGCCGGGGCCGGTGGCCTGGTCAACCTGCTGCTCGGCATTTCCGGCGAACTGGGGCAGGACCTCGTGATCGCCGTCGTCGGCGTGATCATGATCCTGTACGTGCTGATCGGCGGCATGAAGGGCACCACCTGGGTGCAGATCATCAAGGCGGCGCTGCTGATCGTCGGCGCCTTCGCGATGACGCTGTGGGTGCTCGGCAAGTACGGCTTCAACCTGTCGGACCTGTTCCAGGCCGCGGTCGACAAGGGCGGCAAGAGCGGCGCGGCGCTGCTCGACCCGGGCAAGCAGTACGGCAAGACCGGCACGACCAAGCTCGACTTCCTGTCGCTGGGCATCGCGCTGGTCCTCGGTACGGCGGGCCTGCCACACGTCCTGATGCGCTTCTACACGGTGCCGACCGCCCGCGACGCACGTCGGTCGGTGGTCTGGGCGATCGTGCTGATCGGCGTGTTCTACCTGTTCACGCTGGTGCTCGGCTACGGCGCGGGTGCGCTCGTCGGGCCGGAGAAGATCTCGAAGGCGCCCGGCACGACGAACTCGGCGGCCCCGCTGCTCGCGCTGGAACTGGGCGGGCCGGTGCTGCTCGGGTTCATCTCCGCGGTCGCGTTCGCGACGATCCTCGCGGTGGTCGCCGGCCTGACGATCACGGCTTCGGCGTCCTTCGCGCACGACGTCTACGCCAACGTGATCAAGAAGGGCCAGGTCTCGACCGGCGGCGAGGTGAAGGTCGCCCGGGTCACCGCGCTGGTGATCGGCGCGCTGGCCATCGCGGGCGGCATCCTCGCGAAGTCGCAGAACGTGGCGTTCCTCGTGGCGCTCGCGTTCGCGGTGGCGGCGTCGGCGAACCTGCCGACGATCCTGTATTCGCTGTTCTGGAAGCGCTTCAACACGCAGGGCGCGCTCTGGTCGATCTACGGCGGCCTGTTCGTCACGATCGTGCTGATCGTCTTCTCGCCCGCGGTTTCCGGCAAGCCGGTGGACGCCAAGACGGGCAAGAGCGCGTCGATGATCCAGGGCGTCGACTTCCACTGGTTCCCGCTCGACAACCCGGGTCTCGTCTCGATCCCGGCCGCGTTCCTGCTCGGCTGGCTGGGCACGGTCCTGTCGAAGGAGCGCAACGCGAAGAAGTACGCCGAGATGGAGGTGCGCGCGCTGACCGGCGCGGGTGCCGAAAAGGCCGTTTCGCACTGACCGCCGCCGGGGGCGTTGACCTCACGCGCGGGCAACGCCCCCGCATGGCAGCATGGAGATCGTGGTGAGCCCTGCTGAACTGCCGACCGCCGAGGTCCGCGACCTGCCCAAGGACGGCCTCGTGCTGCTCGACGTCCGCGAAGACGACGAGTGGGCCGCTGGGCACGCGCCCGGCGCCGTGCACATCCCCATGGGGGAGCTGCCCGCCCGTGTCGGCGAGCTGACCGACCTGCCCGACGACCAGCCGATCCACGTGATCTGCCGCAGCGGCGGCCGGTCCGCGCGTGCGGCCGCGTGGCTCAACCAGAGCGGCTGGGACGCGGTGAACGTCGCCGGCGGCATGGGCGCGTGGCAGCGCGAAGGGCGGCCGATGGTCGGCGAGCACCCCGGCATCGACCCCGAAGTGATCTAGCCTTGCAGCCGGGTCCGCCGCCCCCGCCCGGGTACTGGCCCCGCCAGGCCCCGCCGCCGTCCGCCCAGCAGCTGCAGGGCCGGACGCTGGCCGCCCAG
>NZ_JAAGNB010000968.1:0-12587 GCF_010550475.1 Amycolatopsis sp. SID8362 | reverse complement strand
CGCGACGCCGTGGTCGGTCGCGAGCCGCCGGGTCGAGGGCACCCGCGCGCCCGGCGGCAGCTCGCCGCGCGTGATCCGGCCCCGCAGCTCCTCGGCGATGACGACGTACTTCACGGCACTCCTGACCTAGTACAGCAGGCTGTCTGTACTAGTACAGATTTGGCGCTGCACCTGCGTGAACTCCACGGTGATGCACAGCAGTGTACGACTCGGGAGGAAACATGCGGAACGTCCTGATCTCCGGCGCCGGCGTCGCCGGCGGCACCCTGGCCTGGTTCCTGGCCCGCGACGGCTGGTCGGTCACCGTCGTCGAGCGCGCGCCCGGCCCGCGCACCGGCGGCCAGGCGATCGACGTGCGCGGCGTCGCGCTCGACGTCGTCGACGAGATGGGCCTTGGCGACCGGATGCGCGCACTGCGCACCCGGATGCGCGGGATGTCCATGGTGGACGGTCAGGGCCAGGAGCTCTTCCGGTCCGAGGAGTACACCTACAGCAGCGGACGGCTCGACAACGACGACTTCGAGGTCCTGCGCGACGACGTCGTCGCGATCCTGCACGAGGCGGCCGACGTCGAGTACGTCTTCGGCGACGCGATCACGGCGCTGACCGAAGAGGCGCACGGCGTGCGCGTCGAGTTCGAACGCGGTGGCTTCCGGACGTTCGACCTCGTCGTCGGCGCCGACGGCCTGCACTCGGCCGTGCGGCGGCTCGCGTTCGGGCCGGAGGACGAGTTCGCCCGTCACCTCGGGCAGTACCTGGCGATCTTCCCGGCGCCGAACTTCCTCGGCCTCGAGGACTGGCAGGTCTGGTTCCGCCACGACCACACCGGCGGTGTCGCGTACCCGGTGCGGGACAACACCGAGCTGCGCGTGACGCTCGGGTTCGGCTCGGAGCCGCTGCCGCGGCTGACCGTCCCGGAGCAGAAGCGGCTGGTCGCCGAACGGCTCGGCGGCGTCGGCTGGGAGGTGCCGAAGCTGCTCGAAGCCATGGCATCGGCGGACGTCTTCTACTTCGACGCGATGGCCCAGATCCACCTGGACCGCTGGTCGGCCGGGCGCGTGGTACTCGTCGGCGACGCGGGCTACTGCGCGTCCGCGTTGTCCGGCCAGGGAACGAGCCTCGCGCTGGTCGGCGCGTACGTCCTCGCGCAGGAACTGGGTCGCGCCGGCCACGAAGAGGCGTTCGCCGCGTACGAACGGCGGATGCGGCCGTTCGTCGCGCTCAACCAGGCGCTGGCGACGGAGAACCCCGAGGGCGGCCCGGCGGAGGAGTCGGTGGACCGGGCGAAGAACGCCATCAGCCTCGCTTGAGGAACTCCACCAGTGCCGCCGACGTGCGGTCCGGGACTTCGAGGTGGGGGAAGTGCCCGACGCCCGGCCAGAGCTCCGGCTCGGCGTGCGGGCCCGCCCAGCGCACCGACGACGTCGCCGTCTCCGGGAGGATGCAGGTGTCGTCGGCGCCGTGCAGCTGCAGTGTCGGCGCCGCGATCCGGGTGCCGACGGCGTCGGTGAACCGGCGGCCCTCACCGCGGAACTGCGCGCGGAACGCCCACCGGTAGTACTCGAGCGCGCTGTGCGCGACACCGGGTACGAGCATGGCGTGCCGGAACTCCTCCACGCTGTCGGTGAAGTCCGAAGTGGACCGCCACCGGCTCCCGGCCCAGCCGCCGAAGAGGTCTTCGACGGCCTGGGCGTCGTCCTTCACGAGCCACTTCTCCGGCGCCATCGGTACCTGGAAGCGGAAGAGGTGCCCGGCGGCGCGGCCCTGGCCACGCCACGGGCGGGCGGCGCCGGAGCGCAGGGCGAGCGGGTGGGCGGCGCCGATCGCGGTCACCGACGACACGAGCCGGGGGTGCAGCGCGGCGACCGTCCACGCGAGCATGCCGCCCCACGCGTGGCCGACGAGGTGCGCCCGGCGTGCGCCGAGCGACTTGATCAGCCCGCCGACGTCGCCGGCGAGCGTCCAGGCGTCGTAACCGCGGGGCGGCTTGTCCGAGTCGCCGTAGCCGCGCAGGTCGACGGCGACCGCGCGGAACCCGGCTTCGGCGAGCGCCCGAAGCTGGTGGTGCCAGGTCCACCAGAACTCGGCGAACCCGTGGAGCAGCACCACGACCGGGCCGTCGCCGAGCTCGGCGACGTGCAGCCGGATGCCGTTCGCGGACACGTCGCGGTGGGCCCACGGGCCGTCGAGCCGGACGCTCGACGGGTCGGGGGAAGCGGGCAACGCCTCAGTCGCGGGTGGTCGTCAGGTCGGCGTCGGCCGCCTTCTGCGGCTTGAGCGCGGCGGCCGTCTCCTTGACGCTGGCGATCGTCCGCTCGGGTGCCTTGAACTTCTTCACCTTGCGGTAGCCGAGGAACCCGGCCACGCCCGCGACCAGCAGCATCAGGACGAACACGATGCCGAACGCGATCCAGCGGTAGCGCAGCCACTGGGCCAGCCCCTCGGCCGCGAAGAAGAACAGGAAGAACGTGCTGTACAGGAAGACCGTCAGCGCGATCAGGAAGAAGATGGCGCCCTTGAGGCCCTTCTTCACCTCGCCGACCAGCTCGGACTTCGCGAGCTCCATCTCGGCCCTGACCAGGGTCGAGATGTGCTGGGTCGCGTCGCCGACCAGCCGGCCGAGCGACTGGTCGCCGGGGACGTCGTTCGCGGAGGACAGCGGGAGGTAAGGCACGGCCCCCACGCCGTCGGGGCCGGTGCGTTCGTGTTTGGGGCTGCTCACCGGGTCATCGTGCCATGTGTCCCGAAACCGGGCGCGGCGGCGTCACAGTGTGTCGGAGATTCGTGCGTGCACTTTGCTACGGCGGAGTAGCAGCGCCGCCGCCAGCAGGGACGCCGCCGCGGACGCGATCAGCACCGCCGCCTTCGCCAGTTCGCTCGTCGCTTCGGGCAGCGCCAGCTCCGCGATCAGCAGGCTCACCGTGAACCCGACCCCGCCGAGCACCGACAACGCGGCCAGATCGCGCCAGCTCATGCCCCGCGGCTTCTCCGCCGCGCGCAGCTTCACCGCGAGCAAGCTGGCGCCCAGGATGCCGACGACCTTGCCGGCGAGCAGCCCGGCGAGCACCGCGAGCGGCAACGCCGTCGTGAACACCGCGCCCAGCGCGTCGCCGTCGATCGAGATCCCGGCCGCGAACAGCGCGAACACCGGTACGGCCACGGCCGCCGACCACGGCTGCAGCCGGTGTTCGAGCCGCAGCGCGGGGGCCTCGGCCTCGCCTTCGTCGGCGCGGACGCGGGTGAGCAGGCCGAGCGCGACGCCGGCGATCGTCGCGTGGATGCCCGCCGAGTGCACCGCGACCCAGGTGATCAGCGCCAGCGGCACGTACAGCCATGGCGTCCGGACCCGCTTGTGCTGCAGGAACGCGTACAGCGCGAGCGCCACGACGGCGACGGCCAGCGAGATCACGTCGAAGCCCGTCGTGAACAGCACGGCGATGACGATGATCGCGCCGAGGTCGTCCACCACGGCCAGCGAAAGCAGGAAGACCCGCGCGCTCGAGGGCAGGTTGGACGCGGTCAGCGCGAGCACGCCGAGCGCGAACGCGATGTCCGTGGCGACCGGGATGGCCCAGGCGCGCTCGATACCCGGCGTTCCCCAGCCGACGGCCAGCGCGACGAGCGCGGGCACGACCATGCCGCCGATGGCGGCCACGACGGGCAGGATCGCCTGCTTGAACCGGGACAGCTCGCCGATGACGAGCTCGCGCTTGAGCTCCAGCCCGGCGACGAAGAAGAACAGCGCGAGCAGGCCGTCCTTGGCCCAGTCGCCGATCGTCAGGTTCAGGTGCAGGAACTCCGGGCCGAGCCGGAACTCGCGCAGGGCGTGGTAGCTGTCCCGCAGCGGCGAGTTGGCCCAGAGCAGGGCGACCGCGGTCGCGCCGAGCAGGATCAGGCCGCCGGTCGTCTCGGTGCGCAGGTAACGGGCGAACTCGCTGAACGGGCGGGACATCGGGGCGGCTCCTGGGGTCGTCGATCACCTTTGCCGACCAGACTTCCCGGCGCACCTTTGACGTCATTTTAACGTCTCTTTGTCACGGATCGTTATGGCCGCCGCCACACCGGGTGGCGGTGGTGAGTAACACGATGTGCTCTTAGCATGCCAAGCGACAACGAAGTCCGAGACAAAGGAAGACAGAGTTGTGAGCACCTCTACCGAGGTCCAGCAGGACACGAGGTTCTTCGGGCACCCACGAGGGCTGGCGAACCTCTTCGGCGTCGAGATGTGGGAGCGGTTCTCCTACTACGGGATGCTCGGCATCCTGCCGATCTACCTCTACTACAAGGTCGAACAGGGCGGCCTGGGCCTCGCGCAGGAGTCGGCGCTCGGCATCGTCGGCGCGTACGGCGGCCTGGTGTACCTGTCGGCCGTCATCGGTGCTTGGGTGGCCGACCGGCTGCTCGGCTCGGAACGGACGCTGTTCTACAGCGCCGTCCTGATCATGATCGGCCACCTCAGCCTGGCGCTGCTGCCGGGCCTGGCCGGGATCGGCGTCGGCCTGGTGTGCGTCGCGGTCGGCAGCGGCGGGCTGAAGTCCAACGCGACGGCGATCGTCGGCACGCTCTACGCCGAAGGCGACGAGCGGCGCGACGCCGGCTTCACGATCTTCTACATGGGCGTCAACCTCGGCGCGTTCGTCGGCCCGTTGCTGACCGGCCTCGCGCAGACCGAGGTCGGCTTCCACCTCGGCTTCGGCCTCGCCGCGATCGGCATGGCGCTCGGCCTGATCCAGTACACGCTGGGCCGGAAGAACCTCGGCGAGAAGGCCAAGGAGGTGCCGAACCCGCTCCCGTCGTCGCAGCGCCTGCTGGCGGTCGCGGCCGCGGTGCTGCTGGTCGCCGCCATCGTCGTGCTGGTGACGACCGGTGTCGTCAACCCGGGCAACCTCGCCGACGTCGTCGTCTGGGTGGTCGGCGTGATCTCGGTGATCTACTTCCTCGTCATCCTGACCAGCCGCAAGATCACCGGCGTCGAGCGCAGCCGGGTGTTCTCGTTCATCCCGATGTTCATCGCCAGCGCCGCGTTCTTCTCGCTGTACCAGCAGCAGTTCACGGTCGTCGCGGCCTACACCGACCAGCGGCTGAACCGCGGCCTGTTCGGCTGGGAGATGCCGGTGTCCTGGGTCAACTCGATCAACCCGGTGTTCATCATCGTGTTCGCGCCGATCCTGGCGGCCCTGTGGACGAAGCTCGGCGACCGCCAGCCGTCGACACCGATGAAGTTCGTCCTCGGCACGGTGCTGATGGGTGTCGCGTTCCTGCTGTTCCTGCCGATGGTGGGCAGCGGCCCGAACGCGAGCCCGATGCTCGCGATGGTCGGCATCCTGTTCGTCTTCACCATCGCCGAGCTGTGCCTCTCGCCGGTCGGGCTGTCGCTGTCGACGAAGCTCGCGCCGGAGGCGTTCCGCACGCAGATGGTGGCGCTGAACTTCCTGTCGATCTCCCTGGGCACCGCGATGTCCGGCAAGCTCGCCGAGTACTACACGGTCGACGACGAAGCGCCGTACTTCAGCACGGTCGGCGGCGTCGCGATCGGGGTCGGCGTGGTGCTGTTCCTGGCGATTCCGTTCATCCGCAAGCTGATGAAGGGCGTCCACTAACCCACGGTGACGCCGAAGATGACCCCCACGAAGTAGGTGACGACCATGGTGAGGGCGCCGACCCCGACGTTGCGCAGGATCGCGCGCCCCACCTTGGCGTCGCCGAGCCGCGCGCTGACCCAGCCGGTCAGGGTGAGGCCGACGACGACCGCGGCCGCGCACGCCCACACGCGCAGGGAGACGCCGGCCCAGGCGATGGAGAGGATCGGCAGCAGCGCGCCGATCGAGAACGCGACCAGCGACGCCCACGCGGCCTGCCACGGGCTGGTCAGGTTGCCCGGGTCGATGCCGAGTTCGGCCTCGGCGTGCGCCTGCAGCGCGTCCTTTTCGGTCAGCTCGCGGGCGACCTGGCTCGCGAGGTCCGGCGAAAGCCCTTTGCCTTCGTAGATCTCGGCGAGCTCGCGCTCCTCGGCCTCCGGCATGGTCCGGAGCTCCTGCTTTTCGAGCCGGAGCAAGGCTTGTTCGGTGTCGCGCTGGGTGCTCACGGAAACGTATTCCCCGCCGGCCATGGAAAAGGCGCCGGCGACGAGCCCGGCGATTCCGGCGGTGAGGATCGTGGTGCTTTCGGTCGTCGCGCCCGCGACCCCGACGACGATCCCGGCGACGGACACGATGCCGTCGTTCGCCCCGAGTACCCCTGCCCGCAGCCAGTTCAGCTTTCCACCCAGGTCCTGGTGCGGTTCGTGCGCGTGCTCCACGGCGGTTTCGGTCACCGGACAAGTGAAACACGAACCGGGAATCGTGGCGAGACTTGTTCTTTTTGTCAGGTACGCCTAATTAACGCCTGCCTAACCTAAGCCGGTCCTGTGTGGACTCTCAGCGATCCTGGGCCATCATGGGCGGATGGAGGATCAGGTTTGGCAACCGCTGCTGACGGTGGAAGGCCTCCCGGTGACGGGTGGCGAAGGCCGGTTCCGGCTGCTGGAGACGGCCGAGAACGGACTGGCGTACTTGATCCACTACCCGGCGGGCGTGGCGTCGCCGCCGCACGCGCACGACCACGACTCGATCGTCTACGTCCTGTCGGGCCGGCTGCGCGGCGCGGTGGACGGCGTCGAGGCGGAGCTGGAGCCGGGCGATTCGGTACTGCACCCGCGTGGCGTCGAGCACCACGTCGAGGCGTTGACGGATTCGATGTGGGTGGAGTTCAAGTCCCCGCTGCCGGAGCGGCCGCCGATCGCCTGAACGGGCATGCTGGGACCCGTGATCGACGAGTTCGCGAAGCAGTACCTGCACAGTGACCTGCGAGAGATCCGCGAGACGGTGCTCGGGAAGCTCGACGGGCTTTCCGAGTACGACGTCCGCCGTCCCCTGACCACGACCGGGACCAATCTCCTCGGCCTGGTCAAGCACCTGGCGGTGACGGAGTCCCGGTACTTCGGCGAGGTCTTCGACCGGCCGTCCCCCGAGCCCGTGCCGAGCTGGGACGACCTTTCCCAGCGGGGGACCGACATGTGGGCGACCGAGCACGAAACCCGCGAGGAGATCACCGGCCGCTACCGGCGTTCCTGGGCGCATTCCGACGCGACCATCGCCGCGCTCGCCATCGACTCGCCCGGCCACGTGCCGTGGTGGCCGCGGCCGGACGTGCTGCTGTTCAACGTCCTGGTGCACGTGCTCACCGAGACCAGCCGGCACGCCGGGCACGCCGACATCCTGCGGGAACAGCTGGACGGCGAAGTCGAAGCGGCGGGCCGGGACGCGGCGTTCTGGGAGCACCGGCGAGCGGAGGTCGAGCGGGCGGCCCGGGCCGCGGCCGGGTAGCGGAAACGCCCGGCCCCGCGCGAAGCGGACCCGGGCGTCTCCTGGGGGGGGGTGAAGCTCAGGCGTCCAGCTCGGCGAGGGCCTGCTTGGCCTTCTCGAGCTCGGCCTCCAGCGCGGCGACCTTCGCGGCCTGCGCCTCGCGGGCCTGGTTGATCACCTCGTCGATCGGGCCGGACAGGTCGGTGTGCAGCTCCTTCGCCGCGCGCGAGACCGCGGCGGCGGGGATCTCCAGGCCCTTCGCGACCCACTTCGAGCCGTTCTTCAGCTCGGCCTGCCACTCGCCGTCGGCGGTGCCGGTGACCGTGAGGGTCAGTTCGACCGTGCGGGTCTTCTTCGCCGTCGACGCCGTCGCCGCGCCCTTGGGACGGCCGCGCTTCGGCTTGGGGGCCTCTTCCTCGGCGGGCTCGGGCGAGCCTTCCGAAGGGGAGGGGGACGCGGACTCGGTGACGGTCGCCTCGTCGGTGGCAACGGCCGGCGCCTCGGTGGTGACCGAAGCCGTTTCCTCGTCGTGCGTCAGGACATCCACGGTCATCGTCGTGTCGTCTCCTTGCCCGGGAAGGGGGTGTGGTTCGCGGCACAGTGTAGAACATGCGTTCGACCCGCGCCGCTCGGGGGTGCCATGACAGAGCCCTCCCGGCGCGAAGCCGGAAGGGCTCTGACGGGGAGAACGCTAGCTCACTCCTCGGACTTGCCCGACTGCAGGCCCGACGAGATCAGGTCCATCACCGACGAGTCGGCCAGCGTGGTGACGTCGCCGACCTGCCGGTTCTCCGCGACGTCGCGCAGCAGCCGGCGCATGATCTTGCCCGAGCGCGTCTTCGGCAGCTCCGGCACGACCATGATCTGCCGCGGCTTCGCGATCGGCCCGATCTCCTTCGCGACGTGGTTGCGCAGCGCCTGGATGGCCTCCTCGCCGCCGTCGACCGCGTTGCCGCGCAGGATGACGAACGCGACGATGCCCTGGCCGGTCGTCGGGTCGGTCGCGCCGACGACCGCCGCCTCGGCCACCGTCGGGTGCGAAACCAGCGCCGACTCGACCTCGGTCGTCGAGATGCGGTGGCCGGACACGTTCATCACGTCGTCGACGCGGCCCAGCAGCCAGACGTCACCGTCGTCGTCGTACTTCGCGCCGTCGCCGGCGAAGTAGAAGCCCTGCTCCTTGAACCGCGACCAGTAGGTCTCCTTGAAGCGCTCTTCGTCGCCCCACACCCCGCGCAGCATCGACGGCCACGGCTTGTCGAGCACCAGGTACCCACCGCCGCCCGGGCCGACCTCGTTGCCCTGGTCGTCGACGACCTTCGCGGAGATGCCGGGCAGTGCCCGCTGCGCCGAACCCGGCTTGGTGGACGTGACGCCAGGCAGCGGCGAGATCATGATCGCGCCGGTCTCGGTCTGCCACCACGTGTCGACGATCGGGGTGCGGCCCGCGCCGATGTTCTCGCGGTACCAGATCCACGCCTCGGGGTTGATCGGCTCGCCGACCGAACCCAGCACGCGCAGCGACGACAGGTCGTACTTCTCCGGGATTTCCGCGCCCCACTTCATGAAGGTGCGGATCAGCGTCGGCGCGGTGTAGTAGAGGGAGACCTTGTACTTCTGGACGATCTCCCAGTGCCGCCCCTCGTGCGGGGTGTTCGGCGTGCCTTCGTAGACGACCTGCGTGACGCGGTTGGCGAGCGGGCCGTAGACGATGTAGCTGTGGCCGGTGATCCAGCCGATGTCGGCGGTGCACCAGTAGACGTCCTCGCCGGCCTTGTGGTCGAAGACGTTGTGGTGCGTGTACGCCGTCTGCGTGAGGTAGCCGCCCGACGTGTGCAGGATGCCCTTCGGCTTCCCGGTCGTCCCGGACGTGTAGAGGATGAACAGCGGGTGCTCGCTGTCGAAGGCCTCGGGAGTGTGCTCTTCGGACTGTCCGTCGACGAGCTCGTGCCACCAGAGGTCGCGGCCGTCGGTCCACGGGACGTCGCCCTCGAGCTTGTCGCCCGTGCGCTTGACGACGATGACCTTTTCGACGGTCTCGGCGCCTTCGAGCGCTTCGTCGACATTGGCCTTCATCGGCGCGGCCTTGCCGCGGCGGAACTGGCCGTCGGAGGTGATCACGACCTTCGCGGCGGCGTCGTCGACGCGGGCCCGCAGCGCGGTCGGGGAGAAGCCGCCGAAGACGACGTTGTGGAGCGCGCCGATCCGGGCGCACGCGAGCATCGCGAAGATGGCCTCGGGGACCATCTGCAGCTGGATCGCCACGACGTCGCCCGCGGTCACGCCGAGCGACGCGAGTGCGTTGGCGGCCTTGGAAACCTCGGTCTTCAGCTCGGCGTAGGTGATGTCCCGGGTGTCACCCGGCTCGCCGACCCAGTGGATCGCGACCTGCTCGCCGTGCCCGGACTCGACGTGCCGGTCGACGCAGTTGTACGCGACGTTCAGCTTGCCGCCGACGAACCACTTCGCGAAGGGCGCATTGGTCCAGTCCAGTACCGTGGTCCACTTCGTGTCCCACGTCAGCCGCTCCGCCTGCTTGGCCCAGAACGCTTCGCGATCGGCGTCCGCCTCGGCGTAGAGATCGGCCTTCGCATTGGCCTGGCCAGCGAATTCGTCGCTGGGCGGGAACGTGCGGCTCTCGGTGAGCAGGTTGTCCAGGGCGGGGGACTGCTCGGTCATGGTTGCAAGGCCTCCTGTAGTGCGCCGAAACGACGGCTAGCGGCACGCTAGCGACGTTAGTCCGCCTTGTAAAAGGTTGCACCCACGTTGCCCCGCCGTTTCACCGAGGCAGGCGAGCCGCGGTGACTAAGCGTTCGTTCAGCCGGGCCTTTGCCGCCGGCCACTCCGGCGCCAGCATCGAATAGGTGACCGTGTCGCGCGACGAGCCGTCCGGCCGGATCCGGTGCGCCCGCAGGACACCTTCGCGAAGCGCGCCAAGCCGTTCGATGGCGCGTTGCGAACGAAGGTTGCGGATGTCGGTCTCCCACGCGACCCGTTGCGCGCCAAGGGTTTCGAACGCGTGCTGGAGCAAAAGCAGCTTCGACTCGGTGTTCAGCCCGGTGCGCTGCCAGTCCGCGCCGATCCAGGTGTGCCCGATCGACAGGATCCGGTGCTTCTCGACGACCTGGTAGTACGACGTCGTCCCGGCGACGCGGCCGGAGGTGGCGTCGATCTGCGCGAAGGGCCGCCGGTCGGGGTCGGCGAGGGCCTCCTCGACCATCCGCTCGGCCGCCGGAAGATCCCCCGGCTGCCGGATGCTGAGCCACGCCCAGATGTCCGGGTCGGTGCCCGCCTCGAACAGGCCCTTGGCGTGCTCGGGCGTCAGCGGCTCCAGGCGGACGTGCTCGCCGGCCAGGGTCGGTCGCGTGTTCCAGTCACTCACGTGATCACCGTAGGCGTCTCATTGGCTTCCCGTGATAGCCAGTTTCCGAGCATCTTCGAAGGCCACTTCGGCGTTGCCTATGCTCGGCTGACCACGACGAAGGGCGAGATCGATGGCCGAAGAGCGCGAAGAGCTGAGCTGGGAGCTGTTCGGCACCGCGAGCCGTGAACTGGCTCACACCATCGCCGACGACGGCTTCGCGCCGGACCTCATCCTGTCCATCGCCCGCGGCGGCCTCTTCGTCGCCGGCGCGCTCGGCTACGCGCTCGACGTGAAGAACCTGCACGTGATGAACGTCGAGTTCTACACCGGCGTCGACCAGCGCCTCGACCTGCCGGTGATGCTGCCGCCGGTGCCCAACGTCGTCGACCTGACGAGCAAGAAGGTGCTGATCGCCGACGACGTCGCCGACACCGGCGCCACCCTCAAGCTGGTCCGCGACTTCTGCCTCGAGCACGTCGCCGAGGTGCGCTCGGCCGTCGTCTACGAGAAGCCGCACTCGACGGTCAAGTGCGAGTACGTCTGGCGGCACACCGACCGCTGGATCAACTTCCCGTGGTCGGTGCTGCCGCCCGTGGTCTCCCGCGAAGGCCAGGTGCTCGATGCCTGATCCGCTCAAGCCCCTCCTCGACCTCGAAGGCGTCGCCGCGGCCGCGAAGTCCGTGCAGGACGCCGTGTTCAAGGTGCACCGCCTGCCCGCCAACCTCCGCGGCGGCGCGGCGACCGCGGCCGAAGCGTCGGTGCGCGCCGCCCGCGCGTCCGCCGGCATCGAAGGCGCGAACCCGGAACTGCCCGCCGACGGCGCGGTCGACGACCCGGTCCTCGCGGGCGCGCTGCGCGTCGCGGAAACGCTGGAGTCGCTCCTCCCGACGTGGCGCCGCGCGCCGCTGCAAGCGTTGGCCCGCCTGCACGTCCTCGCCGCGGCGGACCTGGTCGACGACCTGGATGCCTTGGGGCGCCCGCATTCCGGCGGCGGCCGCCTGGAGCTGCTGGCCCAGCTGGTGACGGGCGCGACGTCGGTGCCGGGCCCGGTGCTGACAGCCGTCGTGCACGGGGAACTGTTGGCGCTCAAGCCCTTCGGCAGCGCGGACGGCGTCGTCGCGCGCGCGGCCGCCCGCCTGACGATGGTCGCGACCGGGCTGGACCCGAAGGCGCTGAGCGTTCCCGAAGTCGCGTTCTTCCGCCGGGTGCCGCGTTATCTCGAAGCGGCCGAAGGCTTCGCGAGCGGGAAGCCCGACAGCGTGCGCGAGTGGCTGCTCTTCAACTGCGAAGCGTTCGAAGCGGGCGCGCGCGAGGCGAAGAGCATTTCGGACGCCGCTTCCTAAGCGTCGAGGGCCGCGAGCAGTTCGCGCTCACGCCGCGAGCTGAGGCCCGCGCGTCGTTCCCGGTCCAGGCCCTGCTCGCGTTCCCAGCGCAGCGTGTCGGCCAGCAGTTCCGCGCGGGGCCGGTGCCGCAGTCCCGCGGCGCGCGCCGAGGAGCCGTCCCTGGCCGACCACCCTTCCCAGCCCGGCTCGGCCAGCCACAGGGGCAGCGATTCCGGCCCCATGTACTCGGCCACGCCGTTGGCGAGCAGCCACGCCGATTCGGCGGCGACCACCCGGCCGGTGTGCTCGCCGGCGGCGCGGGACAGCTCGATCCACTCCTCGAACGGGACGGTCGGGCCGACCGCGTTGTACGTGCCGGTGGTGCCGGTCTCCGCGGCGTCGAGCAGCCAGGACGTGAGGTCCCGGACGTCGATGACCTGGGTTGGTGCGGCCGGCGTGGCGGGGACGAGCATCGGCCCGCGCGGATCGCGCGCGGCGCGGGCGACCCAGTACCCGGAGCGTCCGCTGTGGTCGCCGGGGCCGCCGATGAGCCCGGCC
>NZ_JAAGNB010000908.1:0-14548 GCF_010550475.1 Amycolatopsis sp. SID8362 | reverse complement strand
TCGCCGTAGCGCGCCGCGAGCCGCGGCCAGGCGCCGGACGGGCCGCCCAGCACCGTCACGGCGTCGTCCCACTCCATCAGTCGAAGATCCCGCGGGGGCGGGCCAGCTGGTCGAGCCAGTCCTCGAGCTGCTTCTCCCAGTTCACGTCCGGCTTCATGGTGAACTTCCCCAGGAAGTCCTGCCCGCGCCCGCCGAAGCCGCCGGTCTTGCTCACCCGGACCCGCTTGGTGACCTCGAGGACGACGTCCGTGCGGTCCGCCGAGGCCAGGAAGGTGACCGCGACCTGCGAGAAGATGCTCGCGAAGCGCGGCGAAGGCGCGAAGCGGATCTCCTGGAAGAACGGCAGCTGCTGCGCGGCGCCGTCGACGCGGCCCTGTTCGAGGATCGCCTCGCGGAAGGTGAACCCGATCCGGCTGAGCGCGTCGAGCACCCGCTTCTGGGCCGGGAGCGGCTCGATCGCGACGGCGTCGGCGTCGAACGGGTCGCTCACCGCGGCGGCCAGGTCGAGCTCGGCCCGGACCCCGACCGCCATCCCGGCGAGCGGCTTGCCGTAGACGCTGGTCACCGGCGTCTCCCAGGGCAGCGGCACCTCGAACGGCACCCGGATCTGCTGCCCGGCGCGGATGGTCTCGCGGCCGGCCAGCTGCCGCGTGCCGAAGGGGAGGTCTTCGGTCTTGTCCTCGCCGGGGACCTGGACGCGCGCCAGCAGCGTCACCGAGAGGCCCTTGATCTCCTGGTCGACCTCGCCGCCGAGCAGCAGGACCTCGCCGTGCAGGGGACGGCCGGGAGCGGCGGCGGTGTCGAGCAGCCGGGCGTCGATCCGGGCCCCGCCGGAGCCGAACGTCGCGAGCACTTTCTGGAACATGCCGTGGATCCTGCCAGGCCGGGGACCGTTCGCGGCGGGACTCGGGCACAATGGACGGGTGAGCACCGAGACGCTGACGAAGCCGGAAACCACGCCCGAGGGCACGGACACCACCGACGACGACTCGCCGAAGATGTTCCACTACGTGAAGAAGAACAAGATCGCCGAGAGCGCGGTCATGGGCAACCACGTGGTGGCGCTGTGCGGCGAGGTCTTCCCGGTGACGAAGTCGCCGAAGCCCGGCTCGCCGGTCTGCCCGGCGTGCAAGGAGATCTTCGACGGGCTGCGCCCGGGCGAGTGATCCCGGCTTGAACCCCGGCGGGTGTTCCCGCCGGGTCTTCAGGCTGTCCGGAAACGGACAAGTCGTCGAACAAACGTGAAAAACCTTCATTCGGCGGGTGTGCCGGGTGCCGGTGACCTGGTAAATCCAGCGGGCCAGGTCCCCTCACCCACCGGAGTCGCACATGCGCAGAACCGGGATCGTGCTCACCCTCGCCGCCCTGCTGGCCGTGGTCTCACCCGCACTGGCCCAGGCCGTCACCGGCTGGACGGAAGTCGGCCGCGACCAGGCCAGAGCCCTCGACGAGAGCCAGGGCCTCGCGACGATCGTGCGGCCGTCGGGCACCACCATCCGCTACACCGGGATCGGCACCATCCCGGCCGACCTGAACTCCCAGGGCTGGAGCCACGTCGGCGACCCGGGTTCGGCCCAGGGCTGGTACGTCGAGCCGTACCAGCGCGACGATCGCGGCGCGAAGCTCTTCCGCGTCCAGGCGCCGGACGGTTCGTGGAAGAACTACCAGCACAACCTCGAGTCGTGGGAAGCGAACAACAACTCCTTCGCCGCGGTCTCGCCGGACGCCCGGTGGATGGTGGCGGGGGAGTGGGGCACGATGGACCGCCTCCTGGTCCACCCGATGCCCGGCGCGGCGGCCCCCGACCCGGCGCAGAACCTGCCGCTGGCCGGCACGATCCGCCTCGACCACCAGGTCCGCGACGTCCAGGGCTGCGACTTCCAGACGGCCACCCGCCTGCTCTGCGCGTCGGACGACCCGGACGGCAGCCTCTTCGGCACCACGAAGCCGCTGCTGCAGGTGGACCTGGCCGGGGCGCTCAACGGCTCCGACGTCAGCGGCCACGTCACCTCGCTGGGCCAGCTGCCCCTGCGCAGCGGCTGCTCGGGCAACTTCGAGGTCGAGGGCATCGACTTCGACGAGCGCGACAACACGCTGCGGGTGATCGTGATGTCGCCGAGCATCTGCATCCTCTTCGACAGCATGACCTACCGCTTCAAGCAGTAGCACCGACGACGAAGGCCCGCACTTTCACGTGAAAGTGCGGGCCTTCGTCCTGCGGTCAGACGTCAGACGTCAGGCGGTCGGGGCGGGGTCCAGGGACTCCGACTCCGGGGCCTTCGCCGGGTTGCGGCGTGCCTCGCGACGCGCGCGGCGCCGTTCCTTGCGGGTCTCGACCATCGTGTACAGCGTCGGGACCAGCACCAGGGTCAGCAGCGTCGAGCTGACCAGGCCGCCGATCACCACGATGGCGAGGGGCTGGCCGATGAAGCCGCCCTGGCCGGTGATGCCCAGCGCCATCGGTACCAGCGCGAAGATCGTCGCCGCCGCGGTCATCAGGATCGGGCGCAGCCGGCGCCGGCCGCCCTCGGTGACCGCCTCCGAGACGCTCATCCCTTCGGCGCGGTACTGGTTGATCAGGTCGATCAGGACGATCGCGTTCGTCACCACGATGCCGACCAGCATCAGCATGCCGATCAGGGCCGGGAGGCCGAGCGCCGTGCCGGTCGCCAGCAGCAGGCCGATCGCGCCGGTCGCCGCGAACGGGATCGACACCAGCAGGATCAGCGGCTGGATCAGGCTGCGGAACGTCGCCACCATGATCAGGAACACGATCGCGATCGCCGCCAGCAGCGCCAGGAACAGGTTCGAGAACGCCTCCTGCTGGTCCTGGCTGACCCCGCCGAGCGAGTAGGACGCGCCGCCGGTGAACGTCAGGCCGTCCAGCTTGGCCTTGATGTCCGCGGTGGTCTTGCTCAGGTTGTCCCCGGTGTTCTTGGCGGTGACCGTGGTCGAAAGGTCGCCGCCGGTGCGGTGCACCGACGCCGGGCCGTCCACAGTGGACACCTTCGCGACCTCGTCGAGCCGGACGACCCCCGTGGGACCCGGGATCGGCAGCCCGCGAACCTGGTCGACCGTGACCGGGGCGGTGCCGGCGCGCAGCACGATGTCCGTGCGCTGCCCGCCGACCGGCAGCTGCGTCACCGTGCGGCCGGCGATCGCCTGGTTGGCGACCTGGCCGATGGTGCTCGCCGACAGCCCGCGCGAGGCGGCCGCGGCGTCGTCCACCTCGACCTGCACCCGCGGCGAGCCGACGGCCAGGTCGCTGCTCACCTCGGTCAGCCCGGAAATCCCGCCCAGCGCCCGCACGACCTGGTCGGACGCCGGCTTGAGGGCGGCCTCCGACGGCGCGGTGACCGTCACCGAGACCTGGTCGGAGTTGAACCCGGACGCGTCCGCGCCGATCTTGATCTCGCCCAGCTCGGGCCGGGACGTCAGCTTCCCGCGCAGGCGGTCCGACAGGGCGTCGAGGTCGGTGTCCTTGGCGACGGTGACGGAGATGCTCGTGTTGGTGCCGCCACCGAAGCCGAAGGCCCCGCCGCCGCCGATGCTGACCTGGTACGTCCGCACCGCGGGCTCGGCCGCGAGGGCCTGCTCGACGGCCGTGGCCGCCTGCTCCTTGGCCTCGACGCTGGTGCCCGCGGGCAGCTTCTGCGTCATGTTCAGCGTGGTACCGCCGGACTGGTCGAGGAAGTTCGTGTTGAGCCGCGTCGCGAGCCCGACCGTGCCGGCGAAGATCAGCAGCGCCAGCAGCACGACGGTCAGCCGCCGCTTGGTCGCGAACCGGATCACCGGCAGGTACGCCCGCTGCAGCAGGCCACGGCGTTCCTTCTCGACGGCCGCTTCGCGCGCCCGCTCGGCTTCGATGGCGTCCGCCGGGACGGCCGGCCGCTTCAGGAACCAGTACGCCAGCACCGGGACCACGGTCAGCGACACGAGCAGCGAGGCCAGCAGCGCCACGGTCACCGTGATCGCGAACGGCGAGAACAGCTCGCCGACGAACCCGCCGACGAACGCGATCGGCAGGAACACCGCGACGGTCGTGAGCGTGGACGACGTCACCGCGCCGGCCACCTCGCGGACGCCGTCGAGCACCGCCCGCTGCTTCTCCTCGCCGTAAGCCAGGTGCCGCTTGATGTTCTCCAGCACGACGATCGAGTCGTCGACCACCCGGCCGATCGCGATGGTCAGCGCGCCGAGGGTGAGCAGGTTGAGCGACAGGTCGCCGGTCCACAGCGCCAGCAGCGCGACCACCACCGACAGCGGGATCGACACCGCGGTCACCAGCGTCGAGCGCACCGACAGCAGGAACAGCAGGATGACGACGACCGCGAACGCCAGGCCCAGCAGGCCTTCGGTGGTCAGGCCGCTGATCGCGTCCTTCACCGGCGTGCCCTGGTCGAACACGACGTTCATCTCGGCGCCGGTCTTCTTCGCCAGCTCCGGCAGCTTGTCGCGCACGGCGTCGGAGATCGCGACGGCGTTCCCGTTGTCCACCATGGTGATCGAGAGGCCGAGGCTCGGCTTGCCGTTGGTGCGCGTGATCGACGTCGGCGGCGCGAAGCCGGCCTGGACGTCGGCGACGTCACCCAGCTTCACCGGGCCGCGCGCCGGACCGCGCGCCGCGCCGGAAGCCGCGCTTGGCGTGAGGTAGAGGCCGCGGATCGTGTCCACAGTGGTCTGCCCGCCGCCGACCTGGACGCTCAGCGTCTTGCCGCCTTCGGTCAGCGTGCCCGCCGGGATCGCGGCGCCCGCCGTCTGCAGCGTGGTGGCGATCGACGTGGGGTCGACGCCCGCGGCGGCCAGCTTCGCGTAGTCCAGGGTGATCGTGACGCGCGGCTGCTGGACGCCGGTCACGGTCACCGTGCGGACGCCCTCGATCTTCCGCAGCTCCGGCGCGACCTGGTCGGTCAGCGCGGGCGCGAGCGCCTGCGGGTCCCCGGCCGTGCCCGCGGCGACCAGCACCACCGGCAGGTCGTCGGTGCTGCCCGCGGACACGGCGGGCTCGGAGTTCTGCGGCAGCCGCGGCCGGACCTGGTTCACCACCTGCTGGATCTGCTGGACGGCGGCGTCGATGTCCGTGCCGAACTCGAACCGCGCGACCACGCGCGAAACGCCGTCGGACGACGTCGAGCTGACCTCCTCGAGCCCCTTCAGCCCCTGCAGCGCGCCTTCCAGCGGCTCGGTGACCTGGCGGTCGACCGCGTCCGGCGAAGCGCCCGCGTACGCGGTGACGATCTGGGCCTGCGGGAACTGCAGGGACGGGAACAGCTGCTGCTTGATCTGCGGCAGCGCGAACGCCCCGAACCCGACGACGACGAGCGCGAGCAGGCCGATCAGGCTTCGGTTGCGCAGGCTCAATCTGGCCAGCACGGACATGGCTTCGGGAACCCCCTCGGGAACGACGCGGCGATCGATGCCGTCGTCAGCGACCCGCAGAGCCTCCCATGTCCGACCTGAGGAGCGACTCAGTCTGAGGGTGGATTCCGAGTCGTCCCTTGGGAGGAGACCCGACCCTGAGGAGCGCTGGGTGCCGGGTCCGGTGCGCTCGGTGACGGGGTGTCCTCTTCGGACGGTTCGCTGCCGTTCGTGGCGGCGTCTCCGGCGCGCGGGCGCTTGAGCGGCGTGGTCGTGCGCTCCCACAGCTTGCGGCCCTCTTCGGTGCGCAGCCGCTCGGAAGCGCGTTCCATCTCCAGCCGCCGCCACTTGCGCCGCTGCCGCCGGGTCGCCTTCGCCGGCCACAGCTCCTGGAGCGCGCTGTTGAAGTACGCCCCGCCGACCACGGCCAGCCCGATGAAGAACATCAGCAGCAGGAACGCGATCGGCGCGGCCAGCGCGCCGTAGGTGTAGCCGGTCTTGGTGATCCAGTTCAGGTAGACGCGCAGGCCGACCGACGAGAGCAGGAACACGACCATGGCGAGCACCGCGCCGGGCAGCCCGCGGTGCCACGGCAGCTTCCGCGGCAGGGCGAGCTTGTACAGCGTGGTCAGCGCCAGGGTGATCATCGCGCCGAGCGCCGGGAAGTACAGCGCGCTCACCCACGACGTCACGGTCGGGCGCCAGTCCGCCGGGAAGAACTCCGGCAGCAGGTCCGGGCCGATCGCCAGCAGCGGCAGCCCGACCACCAGGATCACCAGGCCGCACAGGTAGAGCAGGAGCGCGAAGATCCGCTGCCAGACGTCGTTGCGGACGCCGTACTGGTCGTGCGCGACGGTGATCGCGTCCACGAACGACGACATCGCCGACGAGCCGGCCCACAGCGAGATCAGGAAGCCCACCGAGACGATCTCGCCCTTGCCGACGGTGAGGATGCTGTTCACGGTCGGTTCGATGATGTCCTGGACGGCGTTGGAGCTGAACACCGTCCGGCAGAACCCGATGATGCGGTCGTGCACGGCGGACACGACGCCGGTGCCGAACCACTCGCCGACGAAGCCCAGGCTGCCGAGCAGCCCGAGCAGCAGCGGCGGCAGCGACAGCGTCTGCCAGAAGGCCGCCTCGGCGGCCTCGGAGAAGATGTTGCCCTCCCAGGCCTTCCCGAGCGTGCGCGTGAGGAGGCGCCACGGCCCCTTGCGGGCCACCTTCGTCGCTCCGGACGGCTGCACCTCACCCATGACGCTGTCCAGCATGGTCCATCCGTGCTGATTTGGCTCGTCACACCCCCTGCGGCCGGGCGTGTCGGGGGACATCACCCGTGCCGGTGCCCGGAACTGTCGGACCCGGCCGGTAGACTCGCTCCAGTGCCCTCACCGCCGTCGCCGACACAGAAGTCGGTACCACAGTGAGGGTTTTCGCACGTCAACGGCATGAGCGAGGGGGAGGACCGGCATGACGGAGACGCAGCTCGGGGCGCCTCCCGCGGAGAAGGACTCGACCGCGCGCCCGCTGCGGGCGTGGCAGCGGCGGGCGCTCACCAAGTACCTGACGCGGAAGCCGAAGGACTTCCTCGCGGTGGCGACGCCCGGCGCCGGCAAGACGGTGTTCGGCCTGCGGATCGCCGCCGAACTGCTGAGCGACCGCACGATCGAGGCGGTCACGATCGTCACGCCGACCGAGCACCTCAAGCACCAGTGGGCGGCCTCGGCCGCGGCGGCCGGCATCGCCATCGACTCGAACTTCCGCAACACCACCGGCGTCACGTCGTCGGACTACAACGGCGTCGCGCTGACGTACGCGCAGGTCGCGGCGCACCCGACCCTGCACCGGGTGCGCACGGAAAACCGCAAGACGCTGGTGATCCTCGACGAGATCCACCACGGCGGCGACGCGAAGAGCTGGGGCGACGCGATCCGCGAGGCCTTCACCCCGGCCGTGCGGCGCCTGTCGCTGACCGGGACGCCGTTCCGGTCCGACGACTCGGCCATCCCGTTCGTCACCTACGAGCCGGACGCGGGCGGGTTCCAGCGCAGCAAGGCCGACCACTCGTACGGCTACGCGGACGCGCTGGCCGACGGCGTGGTCCGGCCGGTCGTCTTCCTGGCCTACTCGGGCGAGGCCTCCTGGCGCACGAGCGCGGGGGAGGAGTTCACCGCGCGGCTCGGCGAGCCGCTGACCGCGGAGCAGAACGCCCGGGCGTGGCGCACGGCGCTCGACCCGGCGGGCGAGTGGATCCCGGCGGTGCTGCAGGCCGCCGACACGCGGCTGTCGCAGGTCCGCCAGCACGTGCCGGACGCGGGCGGGCTGGTCATCGCCACCGACCAGGAGACGGCGCGGGCGTACGCGAAGATCCTGGAGCGCATCTCGGGCGAGACGCCGACGCTGGTGCTGTCCGACGACCCGAAGGCGTCGGGCCGGATCAAGGAGTTCTCCGAGACCACCGAACGCTGGATCATCGCGGTCCGGATGGTCTCCGAAGGCGTCGACGTCCCGCGGCTGGCCGTGGGCGTGTACGCCACGAGCGCGTCGACCCCGCTGTTCTTCGCGCAGGCCATCGGCCGGTACGTGCGTGCCAGGAAGAAGGGCGAGACGGCGAGCGTCTTCCTGCCGTCGGTGCCGGTGCTGCTGGAGCTGGCCAGCGAGCTGGAGGCGCAGCGCGACCACGTGCTGGGCAAGCCGCACCGGGAGAAGGAAGGCTGGGAGGACGAGCTCCTCGCCCAGGCCAACCGCACCGAGGACGAGCCGGGCGAAGAGGAGAAGGCGTTCACCTCGCTGGGCGCCTCGGCCGAGCTCGACCAGGTCATCTACGACGGCAACTCGTTCGGCACGGCGGTGTTCTCCGGCTCGGACGAGGAGCAGGAGTACCTGGGCCTGCCGGGGCTGCTGGAGCCCGACCAGGTCCGCGCGCTGCTGCGGAAGCGGCAGGAAGAGCAGATCGCCGACGAGAAGCGCCGCAAGCCGGCCAAGGAGGAGGCGCCCGCACCGGCGGCGCGCCCCCAGTCGGTGAGCGAGCGGCTCGGCGCGTTGCGCAAGGAGCTGAACGCGCTCGTGGGCATGTACCACCACCGGACCAAGAAGCCGCACGGCGCGATCCACAACGAGCTGCGCCGGGTGTGCGGCGGCCCGGTGACCGCGATGGCGACCGTCGAACAGCTCGAAGAGCGGATCGTCACCCTGCGGTCCTGGTAGCCCTCCCGGGCCCGCGCGGCGGCCGCCGGTGTCGCCCGAGAGGATGAAGCTGGGTGATCACGGTCCGTTCCTGGTACGGACCAGCCGATTTGTGACGCTCCGTGCTGCCGGTGTCACCGCCGGAGTGCCCCGGCGTGCTCGCTCTCGTGGCGCAAGGGGCACTTTCGCGCCCAAGTTCGCAAGTCGGCGACCAATCACGTGCCGGACGCGTGGGTTCGCCACGGGTTGCGCTGGGTACGCCCCGAAGGAGTACCTTCACGGCGTCAAGAAACCTGGATGTAACACTGAGTGAGTGCCGGCGATCACATCGTCAGCGGAACTGCTCTTTCCGGGCGAGGTTCAGCTCGTGTTGCCGAACCGTGTCCAATTGGTGTCATTTAATCGATCCAGCTATCTTCCCCGCAGCCGCTCAGCGGCATATGTTGTCGCCCACAACATATGCGCGTCGGTGCGCCGGGACCCTCCGGATCACCGCCCCGCAGGGCCCGAGACGACGTCGACGGCCCGCTTCTCACCAATGCTTGGATCCGGAAGGAACGAGGATGCGCAGCAGAACCCTTACCCTCCTCGCCGCCACGGTGAGCACCGGCCTGGTGCTGACCGCTTGCGGTGCCAACAGTTCGAACAGCGGGGGCACGGGGAGCAGCTCCGCTTCCTCGTCCGCGCAGGCCGGCGGCGGTGCCAACGGCAAGGTCGGCGTCATCCTCCCGGAGACCGCCACCTCGGCGCGCTGGGAAGCCTTCGACAAGCCGATGCTGACCGCCGCGCTGACCGCGCAGGGCTTCGAGGTCGACGTCCAGAACGCCCAGGGCGACAACCAGAAGTTCTCCACCCTGGCCGACGGCTTCATCAGCTCCGGCGTCAAGGTCCTGGTCATCGCCCCCGGTGACCCGGCCGTCGGTGCCGCGGTCGAGGCCAAGGCGAAGACCGCGGGCATCCCGGTCATCGACTACGACCGCCCGAGCCTCGGCGGTTCGGCCGACTACTACGTCTCGTTCGACAACGAGAAGGTCGGCCAGCTGCAGGGCCAGGCCATGGCCGACGCGCTGAAGAGCAAGGCCGGCGCGGGCGTCGTCCAGATCGAGGGCGCCCCGACCGACAACAACGCCACGCTGTTCACCAAGGGCCAGGACTCCGTCCTCGAGCCGCTGTTCTCGGCGGGCACCCTGAAGCGCATCCAGAAGCAGCCGATCAACGACTGGGACAACCAGCTCGGCGGCACGACGTTCGAGCAGATCTTCACCGCCAACGGCGGCAAGGTCGACGGCGTCGTCGCGGCGAACGACGGCCTGGCCGGCGCGGTCATCACCATCCTCAAGAAGAACGGCCTCAACGGCAAGGTCCCGGTCACCGGCCAGGACGCCACCGCCGACGGCCTGATGGCGGTCATGCGCGGCGACCAGTACATGACGGTCTTCAAGCCGATCAAGGAAGAGGCCGAGGCCACCGCCAAGCTGGCCGCCGCCCTCGCCAAGGGTGACACCGCCGGTGCGGACACGATCGCCACGGCGAAGCTGCACGACCCGAAGAACAACCGCGACATCAAGTCCGTGCTGCTGACCCCGACGACGATCCTGGAGAAGGACGTCAAGACCGTCGTCACCCAGGGCTACGTGAAGGCCGCCGAGATCTGCGGTGGCGACCTCGCCGCCAAGTGCACCTCGCTCGGCATCTCCTGAGCAGTCCGCTCCGCCCATGAACAGCCGGGCCGGGACGCGCACCCCGACGGCGCGCCCCGGCCCGGTCCCCACCCAGGAGTAAAGCCAGCCATGAGTGAGCCCATCCTCGAGATCAAGGGCCTGAACAAGAGCTTCGGCCCCGTCCACGTCCTCCACGACGTGGACTTCGACGTGCGTGCGGGCGAAGTGACCGCCCTGGTCGGCGACAACGGCGCCGGCAAGTCGACCCTCGTCAAGTGCATCGCCGGCATCCACCCGTACGACTCGGGGGCCGTGCGGTTCAACGGGCAGGACGCCCACATCCGGGGTCCGAAGGACGCCGCCGACCTCGGCATCGAGGTCGTCTACCAGGACCTCGCGCTCGCCGACAACCTCGATATCGTGCAGAACATGTTCCTCGGGCGCGAGCGCGGGAGCAGCTGGAAGCTGGACGAAGCCAGCATGGAGAAGGCCGCGCGCGAGACGCTGGCCTCCCTGTCGGTGCGGACCGTGAAGTCGGTCCGGACGCCGGTCTCCTCGCTGTCCGGTGGTCAGCGCCAGACGGTCGCCATCGCGAAGTCGGTGCTGTGGAACAGCAAGGTCGTCGTGCTCGACGAGCCGACCGCCGCGCTTGGTGTCGCGCAGACCCGGCAGGTGCTCGACCTGGTCCGCCGGCTCGCCGAGCAGGGCCTGGGCGTCGTGCTGATCAGCCACAACATGGCCGACGTGTTCGAGGTCGCCGACCGCATCTCGGTGCTCTACCTCGGCCGCCTCGTCGCCGAAGTGCACACGAAGGACGTATCCCACGGCCAGGTCGTGGAGCTGATCACGGCCGGTCGCTCGGGTGACCTCGGCCTGGCCCGGCCCGAAGCCGTGGTCCTGTGAGCGGGAAGAAAGAACCGGAAATGACTGAAACCCCTGCGAAGCACGAGGTCGACACCCCGGCCGCGGAAGCGCTCGCGCAGACCCAGAACCCCACCGCGGCGATCTCCGATTTCGGGATCGACACGACATCGATGTCAACCGGTGAAGCGGTTCGCGACTACTTCGCCCGGCTGCGGGCCGGCGAGCTCGGTTCGCTGCCGTCGCTGTTCGGCCTGCTCGTGCTGGTCATCCTGTTCAGCGCGCTGTCGGACAACTTCTTCACGCTGGCCAACATCGCCAACGTCTTCCCGCAGGGCGCGGGCGTGATCATCATCGCGATGGGCATCGTCTTCGTGCTGCTGCTCGGCGAGATCGACCTCGCCGCCGGTGTGGCCTCCGGCACCGCCGCGTCGGTGATGGCCCTGCACTACGTCCACGCGGGCAACCTGCTCGGCTCCATGGGTTCCGGCGTGTTCATCACGTTCATCGCCGTGCTCGCCGCGGCCATGCTGCTCTCGGCCTACCAGCGGATCTGGGCCGGTGCCGCGCTGTCGCTGGTCGGCCTGCTGATCGTCGCGATCGGCGTCCCGGCCAACGCCTGGCTGGAGATCCTCCTCGCCATCTGCGTGGGCACCGCGATCGGCTGCATCACCGGCTTCCTGGTGTCGAAGATCGGCATGCCGTCCTTCGTCGTGACGCTGGCGCTGTTCATCGTGTGGCAGGGCGTCCTGCTGCAGTTCATCGGTGAGGGCGGCACGATCGGCATCACGAACTCCGACATCCTGTACAAGATCGCCAACGGCAACCTGAACGTCCTCGGCAGCTGGATCTTCTTCCTCGTCGCCGCGGGCGGGTTCGCCGTGATCACGCTGCTCGGCCACTTCCGGCGGCTCCAGCGCGGCCTGGTCGTCCAGCCGACCGCGCTGGTGCTGATCAAGGTCGGCGCGCTCGTCGTGCTGTCGGCGCTGGGCACCTTGCTGCTCACGGTCAACCGCTCGCCGAACAAGTCGGTCGTCACGATCCAGGGCGTCCCGTACGTCATCCCGATCATGCTGGCGCTGCTGGTGGCCGGGACCTACGTGCTCAACCGGACCAAGTACGGCCGGTACGTGTACGCGGTCGGCGGCAACAAGGAAGCCGCCCGCCGCGCCGGTATCGACGTGCCGAAGATCCGGGCGAGCGTGTTCGTCATCGGCTCGGCGGTCGCGGCCATCGGCGGCATCGTCGCCGCGTCGAAGGTCGGCTCGGTCAGCCCGCAGTCCGGTGGTCTCAACACGCTGCTGTACTCGGTCGGCGCGGCCGTCATCGGCGGCACGTCGCTGTTCGGCGGCAAGGGCCGGGTGGCCGACGCCGTCGTCGGTGGCCTGGTGATCGCCGTGGTCATCAACGGCCTGGGTCTGCTCAAGCAGCCGGCCGCGGTGGTCAACATCGTCACCGGCCTGGTCCTGTTGCTCGCCGCCACGGTCGACGCGCTGTCGCGGCGCCGCGCGGCTGCGTCGGCGCGCTGAACCAGCATGGAATGATCAGACCCGTGACCAGCACACCCGTTGCACGACCCGACGAGGTGCGCCGGCACAACCGCACGACCCTGCTCCGCCTGCTGCACGTCGGCGGGCCGAGCACCCGGGCGACCCTGGCCGCGGAGCTGGGGCTCAACCGGAGCACGATCAAGACCCTCGTCGACGGGCTCGCCGAAGCCGGCGTCGTCGAGGAGAAGGTGCCGAGGCCGGGACGAGGGGCGGGCCGCCCCTCGCTCCTGGTCCTGCCCCAGCCGCACGCGGCGGTCGTGCTCGCGGTCGACCTGCAGGTCGAGCACGTCGCGATCGCACTGGTCGGGCTGGGCGGGCAGATCCTGGGCCGCAACAGCTGGAACCTGCGCGGCCGGATGGGCCAGCCCGACGAGGTCATCACGCACGTCATCGAGTCGACGGCCATCCTGGCCGGCGACCTCGACGTGACCCCGGTGGCGGCCGGGGTGTCGGTGCCCGGCGTCATCCGGCGCGCGGACGGGTACGTGCACGAGGCCCCGAACCTGCGCTGGACCGACGTCGCGCTGGGCGAGCGGCTCGGCTCGGTGATGCAGATCCCGATCCTGGTCGGCAACGACGCCGAGTTCGGCGCGGTGGCCGAGCACCTGCGCGGGGCCGCCCGCGGGGCGTCCGACATCGTGTACATCTCGGCGGACGTCGGGGTCGGCGGCGGTGTCATCGCCGAGGGCTCGCCCCTGCGCGGCGGCTCGGGGTACGTCGGCGAGATCGGGCACATGGTGATCCGCCCGGACGGACGGCCCTGCTACTGCGGCAGCAGCGGCTGCTGGGAGACCGAAGTCGGCGAAGCGGCGCTGTGCCGGGCCCTCGGGCTGCCGGAGGACACGCCGCGCGGCGCGATCCTGTTCGAGCTGCGCGAGCTGGGCCGCGCCCCGGAGGCGGCGCTGACGCGGCTCGCGGAGTTCGCCGAGTGGCTGACCCTGGGGCTGATCAACGTCGTCAACCTGCTGGGGCCGCAGCTGGTGATCCTCGGCGACCTGCTGACGGTGCTGCCGGAGGCGGTGCTGCGGCACGTCGGGGCCGAGGTGCGGCGGCGCAGCCTGGTCAGCCGGGCGGTGGGCGGCACCCGGATCGTGAGTTCCGCGCTGGGGGCCGACGTGAAGCTGCTGGGGGCCGCCGAAGTGGCGTTCGAAGTCGTGCTGGATTCTGTCTGATTTCCTGTCCGGTTCCGTGTCCGGAATCACGGCTTTTCGCGGCCGTACCGTGATAAAGGCCACGCAATCTGCAAGATGCAGAAAGGCGGCCGGTGCCTGTGCGCACCGGCCGCCTTTCGCGTATCGGGGTTACCGCTGGATGTCGGCGGACAGTTCCTTGAGCTTGGCCTCGTGCTCGCGGGCGTGGTGCCCGCAGAAGAGCAGTTCGCCACCTCCGGAGAGGATGGCGCGTACCTGAGCTGCTGCTCCGCACCGGTCACAGCGGTCGGCGGCGGTCAGTTCGGGGCGGGTGAGCGTCGGCGTTGTCATGGGGGTCTCCCTCCGTCCCGGCACCGGTTGCCCGGTGCCATCGATCCAGCTACGCCCACTTCGGAACGCTGCCGCTGGCGGCGATCGCCTTCGGCTCCGCGGTGTTCGTGCTTCCACTCTTCCAGACGTTTCGCGGCTCGCAAGTGTTCCCGCGCCGGTGGGACCTGAGTCACGTCGATTTACCCTGGATGCCGTAGCCGGATCCCGCAATGCAGGAGAGGAATACCCGGAGAGTTACGTTTTCCGTGGTCAGGCACCATGGAGCCGTGAGTACGGTGACAACCCGCCGACGGCTTTCCGCGGTCCCCGCACCGCTCTTGTTCGTTCTCAGCGGAATTTCGATGTACGCCGGAGCGGCGGTGGCGGTCGACCTTTTCGGCCACGCGACCCCCGCGGGCGTGGCCTGGCTCCGCTGCCTCGGCGCGGCGGCGGTCCTCATGGCCTGGCGCCG
>NZ_JAAGNB010000863.1:0-12213 GCF_010550475.1 Amycolatopsis sp. SID8362 | reverse complement strand
CAGCACCAGCCCGGTCGACTCGGCGAGTTCGGCGCACTGCTCGTGGGCCGGCGCCGGTTCGTCCGGCCGGGCCCAGTGCAGGCGGGCTTCGACGCCGGCCACCCCGCCGTCGGCCAGCCGCGCCATCGGCCGGTACCGGACGCTGATCTCGCCGTGCTCCCACGCCCCGGCCATGCCGACGGCCAGCGCCTGCGTCCGCCGGTCTTCGGCGTCGGCCTCGCGGTCGAACATCTTCCACTGGCCGCGCCGTCTTTCCTTGGCCCGCCGCAGGGTCTGGTCCGCCGCGCGCAGCAGCTCCACCGGGTCGATGCCCTTCGACGGCCGGTGCACGACGCCCGCGCTGGCCGACAGCGCGAGCCCGTGCCCGTCGACGAAGAACGGCTCGGCCAGCTCGTCGTTGATGGCGCGCACGATCGTGCCGATGTCCGGCGTCGTCGCCGTGTTCTCGACCAGGATGCCGAACTCGTCGCTGTGGAACCGCGCGATCATCGCCTTTTCCCTGGCCATCACCGCCTTCAGCCGCTGCGCGAAGTGGATCAGCAGCTGCTCGCCGACCCGGCGGCCGAGGCTGTTGCAGACCATCCCGAAGGCGTCGAGGTCGACGTGGAACAGCGTCACGCCGTACACCGGGTCCGCGCGCCGCAGCGCCGTCTCCAGGTGGGTGCCGAAGTACTGCCGGTTCGGCAGCCCGGTGAGGACGTCGTGGAGGGCCTGCCGGCTCAGTTCCCCTTGCAGCAGCATGAGTTCCGTGCCGTCCTCGACCACGACGACGAAGTGCCCGGGCCGGTCCTCGGCGTCGCGCAGCAGGGACGCAGTGAGCGAGATGCGCGCGACGTCGCCGTCCTTGCGCAGCAGCCGTTGCGACTGCCGGACCCGCTCCTTGCCGCCGTCGAGCAGCGCCGCCATCGCCTCGCGCAGGACACCGACGGTCTCGGGGTGCACGACGTCGTACAGCGCGGAGCCGGTCAGCTCACCGGGCTGGTGCCCGAGCATCTCGGCCAGCGCCGCGTTGGCCCGCACGATCCGGCCGTCGAGCGCGACCAGCGCGATGCCGCTCGCCGACGACGTCACCACCTCTTCGAAGCGCGCCTCGCTTTCCTTGAGGTGCCACTGGGCGTCGCGCACCGCCTTGAGCAGCGAGAGGTGCATGATCTCCTGCTGGTCGAGGACGCTGCGCTCGTGCGCGAGCAGGAACCCGCACGAAAGCGCGCCGAGCGTCAGCGCGACGCGCTCGGCCAAGCGGTCCACCGCTTGCAGTTCGGGCAGCGCGGGCAGGCCCTTCGCGAGGACGTCGAGCGTGCACCGCAGCCCGGGCTCGCCGACGTAACCGAGCCCGACCAGCCGCCCGCCGATCCGCTCGGCGGGCGAGGTGTCGGCGGAGGTGCCGCGCAGCGACTCGCACAACGTGCCGAGCACGCCGCGCAGTTCGACGTCGAGTTCCTCGCGGCTGAGCGAAACGACGGTGACACCGCTGAGGAGGTACGCCCACTTGCGAGCGAGCAGGTTCCGCGCGCGTTCCGGGTCGGGGACCGCGGGCCGGTTCACTTGGGGGTCGGGCATCGGCATCGGGCGCGTCCGATCAGTTCTTCCGGCCGATTCCGGCGTACACCAGCATGTTCATCTCGGCGGCGGCGGAGATGTCCGCCGGGCCGGCCGGGCGCCATTCCCCGCAGCCGACCAATCCCGGTTCGACGATTTCGAAACCGGTGAAGAGCTCGGTCACCTGGGCGTGCGTCCGCAGGTTCACTTGGTCGGGGCTCCGGCTTTCCTTGATCGCCTCGGTCGCCTCTTCGAGGTTTTCGCCTTGGTGATCTCCGGTGACGTGGGTGATCGCGAGGAAACTGCCGGGCGCGAGCGCCGCGCCGTAGCGCCCGACGAGTTCGAGCGGGCCGGATTCGTCCGGTACCCAATGCAACATCAAGAGCATCAACAACCCGACGGGCTTTTCGAAATCGAGCAAAGCGCGCACCTGCGGCGCATCGAAAATCTTCTCGGGGTCTCGCATGTCGGCCTGCACGATCGCTGCACGGTCGTTGCCGGCGAGCATCAGCTCGCTGTGCGCGACCGCCACCGGGTCGCGGTCGACGTACACCACGCGGCAGTCCGGGTCCTGCGCCTGGGCGACCTCGTGGACGTTCGCCACCGTCGGGATTCCCGAGCCGATGTCGAGGAACTGCCGGATCCCCTGCGCCGTCATGAACCGCACGGCGCGCCCGAGGAACGCACGGTTCACGCGCGCCGCGTCGCGCAGGCCGGGCATCGCGCGTTCGATCTGCTCACCCACCGCGCGATCGACGGCGAAGTGGTGCCCGCCGCCCAGCATGAAGTCGTACGTGCGCGCCATGCTCGGTACGGAGATATCGACACCCGGTGGTACCCATTCCGGTGATCGTGTCACGAAGAACACCTTCTCAGTCTGTCGGGACCGGAAAGAGCTTAGCGATTCCTCCGGATTCGGCCACTGCGCCATATGCGTGAGCCCACGCCACCCGATCGGGCACTGTACCGTTCGGCCGGACGCGCCTACCGTAGGCCGTCTCCTTGGGAAATCCACACAATGGCGTAACGAGGAGTCCGCATGACCGCCCCGGTCGCACCGGGCCGGTGGCCTTTTCTCGGGCACACTCCGGCACTGCTGAGGCAACGCTTCGCATTCACCAGTTCATTGCACGAGCACGGCGAGATCGTGAAACTCTACCTCGGCCCGGCGCCCACCTACTTCGTCACGAGCCCGCGGCTGGCACACGAAGTGCTGGTCACGGCGGGCCCGAAGTTCCGCAAGGGCGCCATGTTCGACAAGTTCCGGCCGTTCGTCGGAAACGGCTTGGTGCTTTCGAACGGCGACTTCCACCGGAGCCAGCGGCGGCTCATGCAACCGGCGTTCCACCGCGACCGCTTGATCGCCTACGCCGAGATCATGCGGCGCGCGGCGGCCGAACTGGGCGATTCCTGGCGGGCCGGCGAGGTGCGGCCGGTCGACGAGGACATGCAGCGCCTCGCGGTGACGATCGTCGGCGAGGCGCTGTTCTCCACGGAACTGGGAAAAGAGGCGATCGCCGAAGCGCGGAGATCCATTTACCTGATCATCCAGCAGGGAATGATTCGCGCGTTGTCGCCGAAGTTCGTCGAAAAGCTGCCGGTGCCCGGGAACCGGCGGTTCGACGAGGCGATCACGCGGATGCGGGAGATCGTGCTGGCGGTGATCCGCGAGTGGCGGGCCGACGGCACCGACCACGGCGACCTCCTGTCGACGTTGCTGCTGGCCGGCATGACCGACGAGCAGGCGCGCGACGAGGTGCTCACGCTGCTCACCGCGGGTATCGAAACGACCGCGCTGGCGCTGTCCTGGACGTTCCACGAGCTCGGCAGACACCCCGAAGTCGAGGCGCGGGTGCACGCGGAGGTCGACGAGGTGCTGGGCGGTGATCCGGTCACGGCCGAGAACCTCGGGCAGCTGACGTACGTCCGCCAGGTGGTCGACGAGGTGCTGCGCCGGTACCCGCTGTGGATGCTGATGCGCCGCACCCTCGAGGAAGTCGACCTCGGCGGCGTCCGGCTCCCGGAAGGCGCCGAGGTGATCGTCAGCCCCCACGCGCTGCACCACGACCCCGCGTCGTTCCCCGACCCCACCCGCTTCGATCCCGGCCGCTGGGCCCCGGACCGCGCCGCCGAACAGCCGAAGGGCGCGTTCATCCCGTTCGGCGCGGGCAACCGGCAGTGCATCGGAAACCGCTTCGCCCAGAACGAAATCGTCATCACGGTGGCCACGGTGGCCGCGCGCTGGCGGCTGGTCCCGCTCCCGGGCCACCCGGTACGCGTCAAGTTCACCTCGGCCGCCTACCCGGACAGCCTGCCGATGACCGCTGTCCCCCGTCGCTGACTGAGAGGTCGTACTCCCCGTGCTCCGCCTACGTGTTTGTGCTGCGGTTTTCCTGCTGCTGACCCTGCTCCCGACCCCCGCCCGCGCGGCCACGGCGACGTGCGAGGACCTCAACGTCCCGGTGACGGTGGCCCTGCTCCCCCAGACGATGCACGGCCGCCTGTGCGCCCCGCCGGAAGCGCGCACGGTGGTGATCCTCATCCCCGGCGGGACGTACAACGCGTCCTATTGGGACATCGGCTACACCCCGGAGACCCGTTCGTTCCGCCTGGCGATGAACAACGCGGGCATCGCGACCCTGGCGCTGGATCGGCTGGGAACGGGCGCGAGTTCGAAGCCGTTGAGCACCCTGCTGAACGCCTCGGTCCAGGCAACGGCGGCCCACCAGGTGATCCAGTCCGTGCGGTCCCGCTTCCCCGAGGTGATCATCGGCGGCCACTCGATCGGCGCGGCCATGGCGATGATCGAAGCCGGCCGCTACCACGACGTCGACGGCGTGCTGGTGACGGGGATGACCCACCGGATGAACCTGATCACGGTGATCCCGGTCCTGGCCAACATGATCCCGGCCCCGCTGGACCCGGCCGTCCCCGGCCGCGACGCGGGCTACCTGACCACGAGCCCCGGCACCCGTTACACGGCGTTCCACACCCCGGGCCCCCTCGACGACGCGGCGATCGCGTACGACGAGTCCACAAAGGACGTCTTCGCGACGACGGAAGCGGTGGACAGCCTGACGTTGACGACGGTGGTCACCCCGGCGTCCCAGCAGATCACCGTCCCGGTCCTGCTGGTGCTGGGCAACGACCCCCACTTCTGCGGAACCCTCGGCAGCGACTGCTCATCCCCGGAAGCCCTGCGCGCATCGGAAGCCCCCTTCTTCGCCGGCCCCCTGCAGACGTACATCCTCAACGGCTACGGCCACGCGATCAACTACGCCCCCAACGCCCCGACGTACTTCGGAGTGGTGTCGGACTGGCTGAAGAACCTGGGATAGCAGCCAGATCCTGGACAGTTCCGGGACAGTTCGCTCCCGCGGGTCGTCGGTCCGGCCGCGCTGTACTACAAACAGCGCTCAGGACTACACCACCGGGGAGTGCGCATGCGGGTAGTGGCAGTCATGAACTACAAGGGCGGAGTGGGAAAGACGACCCTGACCGCGAACCTCGGCGCGGTGGCCGCCAGCCGGGGTTTGCGCGTCCTCCTCCTCGACCTCGACCCGCAGACCAACCTCACGTTCTCGTTCTTCTCGATCGACGACTGGCACCACCAGCTCAAGGACAACAACCGCACGATCAAGCAGTGGTACGAAGACGAAGTGCCGGGCCGGGACACGCCACTTTCCGGCCTCGTCGTCACCCCCGAGCGGGTCAACAAGGTCCTCGACGGCACCGGCGGGCGGCTCGACCTGATCTCGTCGCACCTCGGTCTCATCGACATCGACCTGGAACTCGCGGCGCGGCTGGGCGGGGCGACCACGATCGAGACGTCGAAGCGGAAGTTCCTCGACCTGCACGACTGCCTGCGGCGTGCGCTGCGCGACGACCACTTCGCCGGCTACGACCTGGTCCTCATCGACTGCGCCCCCAACTTCGGCATCGTCACCAAGACCGCGATCGTCGCCAGCGAACAGGTTCTCGTGCCCGCCAAGGCGGATTACCTGTCCACGCTGGGCCTGGACTACCTCGTGGGCAACTGCGCCGAGCTGGTCACGCAGTTCAACGACTTCGTCAACCACCGCGGCGGCACCCAGGGCCACCGCCCGATCGACCCCGGCATCCTCGGCGTGGTCTTCACCATGGTGCAGATCTACTCGCAGCAGGTGACGCTGGCCCAGCACGCCTACATCGAGGAAGTGCGCCTGAACTCCCGGGTTCCGGTGCTCAACAGCAAGATCCGCAACAGCCCCCGCCACTTCGGCGACGCCGGTGAGAACGGCGTACCGGCGATGCTGCGCGTGGCCGGAAGGGACGAAGTCGTCCGCGAATTCGACCACCTCGCCGACGAGGTTCTCGGCGCGCTCTCCCTGACCGGCGGCCGCCGGTGAACGACCTGAGGCAGCTGGCCGCGTTGCAGGCGAAGGTGTTCGAGTTCCTGGCCCAGCAGGACGAGGCCACGCTGGAGGCGATCGCCAACGGTGACGCGCACTTGGCCATCGCCGGCGCGCAACAGTCCTCCGAACCACCGCCGACGCCGACGCCGCCGACGCCACTGACCAGCTTGACCGTGACGGAACTCAGGGCGCTGGCCAAGAAACGCCGGTTGCGCGGGTACAGCAAACTCACGCGCGACCGGCTCGTAGAACTCCTGGGCGGCCCCGCCGTGAGCGAACCCGAGGCACCACCCGCCGTCGCCGCGAACCCGGACTCCGACGCGGCTGCCATCGCGTCGCACCTGCGGGAAACGGAGACCGAGGAGGAAGGCGCCGCGTACCTCCAAGCGCAGCACCTCGACCGCGAGGGTCTGCTGGCCGTCGCGACCGAGCTGCAGCTCACGCGCGTGGAGCGCCTGCAGCCGAAGGAGCTCGAGAAGAGAGTCCTCAAGCAGGCCATCGGCGCCCGGCGCAAGTTCGCCGGCCTGCGGAAGTGGTGACGGCCGACGGCCGGTCGATGCACTTGATCGGCGGCCGCCGCGTGATGGTCTCGGACCTGCTGGAGGCGGGCCTGGTCCAGGCGGGCGCGAAGCTCCGGTTCAGCCGCAAGCGCATCGGCGCCACGTTCGAGGCGACGGTGACGGACCAGGGCCGCATCCGCCTGGAGCCCGCCGGCGAGGAGTTCCGGTCCCCCTCGCGAGCGGCCATGGTGGCGGCCGGCATGCGCGCGGTCGACGGCTGGCGCGCGTGGGTGCTGGTCGACGAAGACCGCCTCCTGGACTCGGTCCGCCAGGAGTTCCTCGACCGCGCGATTTCCGCGGCCCACCGCCGCTCCGAGGACACGGCCCGCCAGCGCGTCCACGAACGCCTCCGCCAGGCACGCGCTCGCGCCGACCAGGACGACCCCGAGCGCATCTCCGTCCGCGACCTCCTGGCCCTCTGGGGCGCGAGGGACCGCGGCGACCAGGTCAGCCGCATCGAAGCGGACCTGGCCAACCACGGGCTGGTGACGTCCCCCAGCTTCCGCGCGGTCACGCTCGACACGGTGGTGTCGCTGACCACCCCGCCCGACGAGGTCGAGGACATCCCGATCACCGAGGAAGAAGAGGGCGGCGACGACCTCAACGTCCGCCTGACGGTGGGAAACCTGACGCCGCTGGACGGCGTGGCGTCCGTCGGCCCCAACAGCGAGCTGGCCGAAGCGATCACGAAGATGCTCCTCAACGACTACTCCCAGCTGGCGGTCCTCAGCGGCCCCCGCAACCCCCGCGGCGCGATCACCTGGCGCTCGATAGCCCAAGCCCTGCACCAGAACCCGTCGGCAACCGTCGCCGACGCGATCGTCGCCGCGGAGACGGTCGCCTACGACCGCGACCTCTTCGAAGTCCTCCCGGCGTTGCAGCAGCACGAGTTCGTGTTGGTGCTGAACGAGAGCAAGGAGGTCAAGGGCATCGTCACGACCGCGGACGTCGCCCACCGCTACGGCGAAATGGCCACGCCGTACTTCCTGCTGGGCGAGCTGGACCAGACGTTGCGCTGGATCCTGAGCCGCTGCCTGGACCTCGCGGCCGTCCAGCCGCACTGCAGCAGACCGATCAAGTCCTTCGACGACCTGGCGTTCGGCGACTACCAGCGAATCCTGGAGAACAAGGAGATCTGGCAGAAGCTGGGCTGGCCGTTGGACCGCCAGACCTTCACGTCCCGCTTGGAGAAGATCCGCCTGATCCGCAACAAGGTGATGCACTTCCACCCGGACCCGGTCTCCGAAGACGCGATCAAGAAGCTCAGCAACTTCGCGAAGCTGCTGCACCAGTACCGCGACCCGAGCTGAAGCGGAGTGGTGTCGGACTGGCTGAAGTCCTCGTTCAGGGCGTAGGTGCGGTGAGGTACCGCTGGAGCGTGGGTCCGAGCCAGTCCACGATCTCCTCGCGGCTGAGCGCCATGCTCGCCGGGAACCGCAGCACGTAGCGCGTCAGCGCGAGTCCCAGCACGGTCGAGGCGCACAGCGCCGCCCGTGCCGGCGCCTGCTCCGGCTCGGGGCCCACCAGGCGGGCCAGCGGGATCAACTGATCACGCAGCACGCTCTGCATGCGATCGGCGGCGGCCGGGTAGGTGGCGCCGACCCGCATCAGCGCGGTGAACTCCTCGTTCTCCTCCCACAGGGTCAGGAACCGGCTCACCAGCGTGCGGCCGATCGCCTCGCGCGGTTCGAGGGGCAGGCCGGGCAGCCCGGGGTCGATCGAGACGGCCGCCGTGAACAGGTCCGCCTTGGAGCCGTAGTAGCGCATCACCATCGAGGGGTCGATCTTCGCGTCGCGCGCGATGGCCCGGATGGTCGCCTTCTCGTAGCCGTCCGCCGCGAACCTCTCGCGGGCCGCGGCGAGGATCGTGGCGCGGGTGGCGTCGGAACGCCGCGCGGTCTGCTGGTTCTCCGTGGTTCCCGTCATGTCAACAAGTGTAGGCCAACACCTGTTGACATCCCAGCGCCGCCGACCTACGGTTGCCAACAAGCGTTGACCAACAACCGTTGGCAAACCTGGGCACGAGAGGAATCACCGAAGATGGCCACGCTGCAGAGCCTGGACCCGAATACGCCGATGTTCGCGCAGTTCAAGGAGAAGACCGGGCCCATCGTCTTGGCCAACACCTTCTTCGTCCCGGAGGAGCGGACCGAGTCGTTTCTGGCCCTCTTCCGGAGACAAGCCGAATTCATGAAGGCCCAGCCGGGATTCGTCTCCCTGCAGATGCACAAGGGAACGGCAGGCAGCCGGCTCCTGATGAACGTCGCGATCTGGGAGTCGACCGAGGCACTCGCCAAGGCGCTGGGCAACCCGGAGTTCCAGCGCATGGCGGCCGAGTTCTCCGACGACGTCGTGTCCTACCCGCACATCTTCCGGCAGATCGACGCATGACCGTCGGCCGCCCTCTGGATCACCCCAACTCGCATGGAGAAAGAGCAATGTCACCGAAGAAGATCAACACCGTCCTGGCTGCCGTCGTCGTCCTGTTCACGCTCTACCTCGGGTTGTCCTTCGTCCTGCCCCTCGGGACAGCCTTCCCCGGCCTGCCGAACTGGCCTGGTGACGACAGCGGCTTCCCGCTCGTGAAGGGCAGCCGCGAAATCGCCATGGGCCTGGCCGCCGGCGTCCTGCTGGTGACGGGCCACCGCCGCGCCCTGGGCTGGGTCCTGCTGATGACGGCAGTCGCCCCGTTCGGCGACATGGTCAACGTCCTGGCCCACGGTGGCCCCGCAGCCACCGCGTTCGGCATCCACGGCCTGACCTCGACGCTGATCGCGGTCACGGGGTCGCTGATCCTCCGCGAGACCAGCAAAGCTCCCAAGCTCGAAGAGGCCCCTCAGCCGGCCTGATCGCAACGCCGAGGGAATGCCGGCGTCAGAACCATCGAAATAGCACTCTGGCCTGACATTCTGTCGAATGCCAGGCCAGAGTGTTACCTTTGAGTGGAGCTGAGGGGAATCGAACCCCTGACCTTCTCGATGCGAACGAGACGCGCTACCAACTGCGCTACAGCCCCTTGGTTGTGCTCGTAGAGCTTAGCAGTGCCCTACGAGCACCTTCCGCAGGGGGGTCACTCTCCCACCGCACGCCGATAAGGCCCGGTCCCGGGCACGTCCAGCTCCTCGAACGCCGGGTCCTCGTCGTCGAGATCCACGACCACCGCACTGCGCCGGATCCGCGAAGTCGGGGACGGGCGCCGCTCGACGACCTCGCGACGAACCGGCTCGACGACCTCGACGGCCTCGGCGTGGTCCTCCTCCTCTTCGACCGGAGCCGATTCCTCCACCGGAGCCGGAGCCGAAGCCGAAGGAGCACGACGAGGCGCGCGCGTGCTGTTGAACCGCGCGAGCCGGCGCTGCCGGATCTCCTCCTCGATGCGCACTTGGCGGCGCAGGTACACGAGGTACCCGACGAGCGCGACGTCGACGATGGCGTGGCCCCACCAGACCAGCGGCACGAGGAAGCCGGCCACCGCGGCCGTCACGACCGCGATCACGAGCAGGATGACGACGACCCGCTGCCGGAAGCCGTACTTCGCGCGGGCCGCGATCTCGGCCGCTTCGGGGTCGAAGCCGCCTCGGCCCGGGCGGTAGCCGGGCCGGTCGCGTTCCGCCCGCGAGCCGCGCTTCGGCTGCGGGAGCGGCTCGGGGTCGGGTTCCGGGTCGTCGAAGTCGTCCTCGAGTTCGAGGTCCGCTTCGAGTTCCGCGAGGTCGTCCTCGACGGACGGCCGGGACTTCTCGGAACTGTCGGACATGGCGAATTCCTCCCGGTCTTCGTTGCGTCCACCACCACTGCGCACGACCCTGGCCGCCAACGCGGAGTCGGCCGTCCTCGCGACCTGCTGCCGCTTTCGCGCGACCATGGGCACGAGAACGACGAGCCATGCCGCGGCGAGCGCGACGATGATCACGGAGCTGGGCATCTCCCGTCACCTCCCCCGATCCTTCACCTGAAATCACGCTAGTCACAGGAGTAACAGATCGGGCGGAGGCTCGCCGGGTTCGATCACGGAAATGCCTCACCGGATTAGGTGAATCTCACAGCATGTGGTAACGCGGCTACTGACCCAGGTGGGTAATCACGGTCAGGCGTGGTCGGCGCGGCCCGCGGCAACCAGCCGGGACACCAGGCCAGGCCCGGTCTCCTCGCGCGTGACGGCGAAGCAGTAGTGGTCCCGCCAAGCGCCGGCGACGTCGAGGTAGCGCTCGAACAGCCCCTCCTGCCGGTAGCCCGCCTTGGTGAGAACCCGCAGGCTGGCGGTGTTTTCCGGGCGCACGGTGGCCTCCAGCCGGTGCAGGCCGGCCGGGCCGAAGGCGTGGTCGGTGACGAGGGCGACGGCGGCCGTCGCGACCCCGCCGCGGACCACTTCGGACGACACCCAGTAGCCGATCCAGGCGGACCGCAGCGACGCCCGGATGACGTTACCCACAGTGATCTGACCGGCGAGCCGCCCGTCGAGGGTGATCGTGAACGGCAGGCACTGACCACGCCGCGCGAGCGAACGCAGCGCCGCCCACTGCGACGGCCATGACCAGAAGGCGTTGCGTTCCGGCCACGGACCGACGCCCGTCGGCTCCCACATCTCGAGGTGCGCCCGGTCCCGGAGCCGGATCCGGCTCCACTCGGCCGCGTCGCGCAGCCGGACCGGCCGGATCGCGACCACACCGGCGGGCACCCGCAGCGGGCCGAGCCGTGCCGGCCAGCCCGGGTGCCTGCTCTCGACCGGGTAGGACACGCCGGACACGGAGTTCATCAGGCCCGTTGCGCCAGGAAGGTGACCTGGACCTGCTCGCCCGCGGCGACTTCGGTCAACTCCTCCGGAACGTTGATCAGGCAGTTCGCTTCGGCCAGCGACGCGAGCAGGTGCGCCCCGGACTGGCCGAGCGGCTGGACCAGGTACTCGCCGTTGGCCTCGTCGCGCAGCAGCTGGCCACGCAGGAACCCGCGCCGGCCTTCGGTCGACGTGATCGGCGACAGCAGCCGCGCGCCGACGATCCGCCGGTGCGGGTTGCGGGTCCCGCGCGCCGCCCGGATCAGCGGCCGCACGAGCACCTCGAACACCACCAGCGCGCTCATCGGGTTGCCCGGCAGCAGGAACGTCGGCACCGAATCGGGCCCGAGCCTGCCGAACCCCTGGACCGAGCCGGGGTGCATCGCGACGCGGGTCAGGTCGATCCGGCCGAGGTCGGACAGCGCGGCGTGGACCTCGTCGCCGGTGGTGCCCCCGGCACCGCCCGCGACCACCACGATCTCCGACATCAGGAGCCGTCCCTCGACGATCTCCCGCAGCCGCTTCGGCTCGCTCGACACGATGCCGACCCGGCTGACCTCGGCGCCCGCGTCCCGCGCGGCCGCGGCCAGCGCGTAGGAGTTGACGTCGTAGACCTGCCCGACCGACGGTGTCCGGTCGATGTCGACCAGCTCGTCGCCGACCGACACGATCGAGACGCGCGGCCGCGGGTAGACCAGCACCTTCGCCCGGCCGACCGCGGCGAGCAGGCCGACCTGCGCCGAGCCGATGGTGTCGCCGTTGCGCACCGCGACGTCGCCGATCTGGACGTCTTCACCCGCCCGCCGGACGTACCCGGCGGAGGGCACCGAGCGGTGCACGGTGACCTTGGCCTGGTGCCCATCGGTGTAGGCGAGCGGGACGACGGCGTCGGCGAGCGTCGGCAGCGGCGCGCCGGTGTCGACGCGCACCGCCTGGCCGGGCTGGAGGC
>NZ_JAAGNB010000824.1:0-11458 GCF_010550475.1 Amycolatopsis sp. SID8362 | reverse complement strand
AAGCCGCCGCGGCGCGGTCGGCGGCCGGGCGTAGCGGGCAGATGGGGGCGATGGGCCCCGGCGGCCGGCGCGGCGAGGGTGAGGAAGATGATGAGCACCAGCGGCCGGACTTCCTGATCGAGGCGGACCCGGACGCGATCTTCGGGACCGACCAGCGGACCAGTCCGCCGGTCATCGGCGAGTAGGCGGGTGGACGTGGCAACAGGCCGGGTGGACGTTCCGGTCGAGGCGCTGGCCGCGCTGGCCGAGCGCGAACAGGCGGGCCAGCTGCACATCACCCTCCGGCCGGAGCCGATCTGGCTGTCGGACGAGGAGCGCGACGAGGCCGGCAAGCGGATCGACGCCGCGCTCGCCGAAGCCGGGCTCGTCGACGTGCGCGGCCGCGTCACCGTCGACTTCCTCGACTGGCTCCCGCTGCTGGTCAGCCCCGCGCGGGAGTACTACGGCTGGGTCGGCGTCGACGGGCAGACCTACGGCGTGCTCGCCGCCGCGAAAGGGCTGCAGGCGATCCTCGCGGTCTCCGACGGCACGCACGTCGGGGTGCAGGAGATCGACCGGAACCGGCTCGCCGAATCCCTCGTCGAGCAGCTGCCGCCGGTCGGGCCCGGCGGCGGGCACCCGCGCACCGTCCGGGTCGCGGACCTGGCCGAGGCCGCCCGCCGCGGTCAGGAGGCGTACCCGCTTGCCCCGGCGGTCGCCGACGTCGTCAGCCTCGTGCAGCGGCCCGTCTCGGGCAGCGGTGAGCTCTACGTCGGCCGGCGCGACGACGTCGGCCGCCACAGCTGCCTGCAGCAGCCACTGCACTACGCCGACACGGACTGGGGCCGCTACCTCAGCTACACGACCGGGTCGGGCGACGACGCCGTCATCCACATCGGGCCGGCGGGCCCGCGGGAGCTGGCCGAGACGCTGGACGAGCTGGCCCAGACCCTGAACTGAAAAAACGGCAGGCGCGAGATCGCGCACCCGGCTAATGTGACAGCGCTGTTGCATTCCGGGTGGAAGGACGTGCCGATGCTGTACCCCGAGATCGAACCGTACGAGCACGGCAGGCTCGCCGTCGGCGACGGGCACGAGATCTACTGGGAAACCTGCGGGAACCCGGCCGGCAAGCCGGCGCTCGTCGTGCACGGCGGGCCCGGCTCCGGCTGCTCGGCGAACGTCCGGCGGTTCTTCGACCCGGCGCGCTACCGCATCGTCCTGGCCGACCAGCGCGGCTGCGGGCGCAGCACGCCGTACGCCGGCGAGCCCGTCGCCGACCTCTCCGCCAACACCACCGACCACCTGGTGGCGGACTTCGAACGGCTTCGCGAGCACCTCGGCATCGAGAAGTGGTTGCTGTTCGGGGGTTCCTGGGGCTCGGTGCTCAGCCTCGTCTACGCCCTGCGCCACACCGACCGGGTCAGCGAGATCGTCCTGATGGGCCTGGCCACCGACCGCCACATCGAGATCGAGATGCTCATCCGCGGGCTCGGCGCGTACTTCCCGGAGGCCTTCGCGAAGTTCCGCGAAGGCGTCCCGGAAAGCGAGCGCGACGGCGACCTGTCCGCCGCCTACCACCGGCTGCTCATGCACCCGGACCCGGCGATCCACCACAAGGCGGCCGACGACTGGTGCGCGTGGGAAGACGCCATGCTCCCCGGGGTGCCGCCGCACGACGTCTTCGAGGACCCGGCGTACCGGCTGTGCTTCGCCCGGCTCGTCACGCACTACTTCAGCAACCGCGCGTTCCTGCCCGACGGCGAGATCCTGCGCGAGGCGGGCAAGCTCGCGGGCATCCCCGCCGTGCTGGCCCAGGGCGTGCTGGACACGAGCAACATCGTGGGCACGCCCTGGCTGCTGCACCACGCGTGGCCCGGCAGCGAGCTGGTCATGCTGGACGACGTCGGGCACACGGTGTCGGCCGCGTCGATGCAGGACGTCCTGATCGGCGCGACCGACCGCTTCGCGGGCCGCTAGGGGATGAGCAGCTGCGGCTCGCCCTCCGGGGCGAGCGCGGCTTCGGTGCGCCGGACCCGGTTGGCCTCGGCCAGCCGGAGCCCGGTGACGCGCAGCGGCAGCCGGTCCATCCGCCAGTCGGCCAGCAGCAGCGCCACCTTCGCCTGCATCTCGGTGCGCAGCCGCAGGAACGAGTCCGCCGGGTCGGCGCCGACCTCGCCGAGCAGCAGCCACCAGGCCCACGCCGCCGCGCCCGCGTTCGCCACGAAGTCCGGCACCACCGCGACACCGCGCGCGGACAGGGCGGCTTCCGCTTCCGGTGTCGTCGCCGCGTTGGCCGCTTCGACGACCACCGAGGCCTTGACCAGGTTTTCGTTGTCCGGGCGCAGCGCGTAGGAGATCGCGGCCGGCACGAAGATGTCCGCGTCGATGCCGACGATCGTCTCGCGGGGGAGCGCGCGCACCCCGGCCGGCAGCCGCGAGCGGTCCACCTCGCCGAAGCGGTCACGCAGCTCCAGCAGGGCCGGGACGTCGAGCCCGACCGGGTCGTAGAGCGTGCCCGCGGCGTCGGCCACCGCGACCACCTTCATGCCCGCTTCGTGCAGGTACCAGGCCGCGCCGCCACCCATGGTGCCGATGCCCTGGATGGCCACCGTCGTCTCGGCGACGTCCCAGTCCCACGCCGCCGCGACGCCGAGGCAGGCCTGCGCCACGCCGTAGCCGCCGACGACGTCGCCGAGCAGCAGCCCGCCGGGCACCGGGGCGTTGAGGCCCGCCTGCACCCGGCGCAGCGTGCGGGCCGGGTCGGCCGAACGGCGGATCGCGGCGTGGTACGACTGCTCCAGCCCGAGCTCGGCGAACACCTCGTCGATCAGGTGCTGCGGGACGCCGAGGTCCTCCGCCGTCACCCAGTGCGCGTCCAGCCACGGCCGCAGGAACGAGCAGAACCGCTTGAGGACGCCGAAGGCGCGCGGGTCCTTCGGGTCGAAGTCGATGCCGCCCTTGGCCCCGCCGACGGGCAGGTTGAAGGTCGCGGTCTTGTTGGCCATGCCCCGGGCGAGGTCCTCCACCTCGGTCATCGTGCAGCCCGCCCGCATCCGGGTGCCGCCGGTGGCGACGCCCGAGACCAGGCTGTGCACGACCAGGTAGCCGTGCGCGCCGGTGATGGAATCGGTCCACGTGAGCCGCATCAGCGGTTCGGCGTTGCGCGGGGTCATCAGGCCACTCACCTCCAGGGAAGTCCGGGGCGGCCCGTCCCGGCCGCCTCCACGAGAGTGCGCTCCGGGTGGCGGCCGCGTCCATTTAACGAACCTGCACGATCTCGTTTAGGTTTTGTGTATGGAGCTTTCGTTGCACCGCTTGAGGATGCTTCGCGAGCTGCACCGCCGGGGCACCGTGACCGCCGCAGCCGCCGCGCTGCACTACACCGCTTCGGCCGTTTCGCAGCAGCTCGCGCAGCTGGAACGCGACGTGGGCGCGAAGCTGTTCGAACGGCTCGGCCGCCGCGTCCAGCTGACCGAGCTGGGCACGCTCCTGACGGAGCACGCGGAGGAGATCCTCGGCTCGGTGGACCGCGCCACGCTCGCCCTCGAGGAGGCGCAGGAGTCCCGCACGGTCCGGCTGACCGCCGGCGTGTGGGCCTCGGTGGCCTCCGGCCTGCTCCCGACGGCGCTGACCGCGCTGGCAAGCGAGCACCCCGGCATCGAGGTGCGCACTCGTGAACTGGCGCCCGAGGACACCGCCGAAGCCGTCCGGGACGGCAGCCTCGACCTGTCGTTCGTCATCGACTACTCCGACGCGCCGACGGCGTGGGACCCCGGGCTGGAGCGCGCGGTGGTGGCCGTGGAACGCCTGCACGCCGCGGTGCCGCGGGGCGCGGTGCCTTCGGGCTCGGCGTCGCTGGACGACCTCGCCGAGCACCCGTGGATCCTGGCGAGCGCGAAGTCGCACTTCGGCCGCGCGATGCGCACCGCGTGCCAGCGACACGGCTTCGCCCCGAAGATCAACCACGAGGTCGAAGAGCAGTCGACGGCGATGGCGATGGTGGGCGCCGGCCTGGGCATCACGCTGGTCTCGGACCTCGGCCTGCGCCTGCTGCGGCCGCCCGGGATCGACGTCGTCACGCTCACCACGCCGCTGCTGCGGACGGTGTCGATCGCCTACCGGCGCACCGCGTCCCGGCTGCCCGCGCTGCACCTGGTGATCGAGGCCGTGCGCGCGTCAGCGGCCGAACTGGGGCTGGGCACCGAGTCCGCTTTGCCCTGATCCGAGGGTTCTTACGGAGTGGTGAAACCGTCCTGCGGGGCAAGACGAGCCCTGAATTTGTCGTACCCCGCGTGTAGCGTCCGAAGTCAAGAAGTTCCACCACACGGAACCAGGAAACGGACATGACAGAAGCGTCTACGATGCACGATTTTCCCGAGAAGTCGGGCAGTGCGTCCAACCAGACCGCACGGGTCCTCGCGGACCGCGCGGCCGGGGAGGCGTACGTGGCATCGGTGTGCTTCAAGCACGGACCGCCCCGCCTGATCGGCGTGGAGCTGGAATTCACCGTGCACCACGCCGACGACCCGGCAAGACCCCTTGATCCCGACGTACTGGCCACGGCGCTGGGCGCGCACACCCCGCGGACACTGCGTCCCGACAGCCCCGCCACGCCACTCCCGGCCGGCAGCCCGGTCAGCCTCGAACCCGGCTGCCAGGTCGAAATCTCCAGCCCTCCCCAGGCCACGCTCCGCGACCTCGACGCGGTCGTCTCGGCCGATCTGCGCCACCTGCGCACCCTCCTCGCCCGGCACGGGCTCGAACTCGGCGAAACCGGTATCGACGCGCACCGCGCGCCGCGCCGGGTCCTGCGCACGCCGCGCTACGCGGCGATGGAACGCCGGTTCGCGGCGATCGGCCCCGGCGGCCTCACGATGATGTGCAGCACCGCGGGCCTGCAGGTGTGCGTCGACGCGGGGGAGACCGACCAGCACGCGTTCCGCTGGGCGGCCGCGCACGCCATGGGCCCGCCGCTGCTGGCCCTCTTCGCCAATTCCCGCGTCCACGCCGGGCGCGACACGGGGTTCGCTTCGGCCCGCTGGCTCGCGGTGCACGACACCGAAGCGGTCCGGTCGCGCACCGAACGCGTCGCGGGCGAACCCGCGGCCGAGTGGGCCGCTCGCCTGATGGACACGCCGTTGCTGGTGCTGCCCCGCGCCGGCCGGCCGTGGGACGCCCCGGAGGGGCTGACGTTCGCCGACTGGATCGACGGCAGGGGCGCGGCCGCCCTGCTGCCGAAGCCGACGTCGGCGGACCTCGACTACCACCTCACGACGATGTTCACCCCGGTCCGCCCGCAGGGGTACCTGGAGATCCGGTACCTCGACGCGCAGCCGCCGGGGGCGTGGCTGCCGCCGGTCGCGCTCGTCTCCGCGCTGCTGGCCCGTCCGGCCACCGTGGACAAGGTGCTCGACCTGTGCGCGCCGGTGGCGGGCCGGTGGACCACCGCGGCGCGGTACGGCCTGGCCGACCCGGGCCTGGCCGCGGTCGCGGCCGCGCTGGCCGACCTCGGCTGCGCCGAACTGGGCGTGACCGGGCTGGCGGCCGGATCGATCACCGAGATCAGCGAGAGCGTGCAGGGGCGCGTGTCCCGATCGAGGAGCGAAGCATGAGCACAGAGGCAGAAGCACTGGACGAGCTGAGCGCGCAGGACCTGCGCGCCCGAGCCGCCGAAGCACTGACGAGGGCGCGGGCGCGCAGCGTGGCGCTGACCGACGCGGTCGACGACGAGGACCTGATCCGCCAGCACTCGAAGCTGATGTCGCCGCTGGTCTGGGACCTGGCGCACATCGGCGTCCAAGAAGAGCTGTGGCTGGTCCGCGACGTCGGCGGCCGGGAGCCGCTGCGCCCGGACATCGACGACATCTACGACGCCTTCCAGCACGCCAGGGCCGACCGGCCGGAACTGCCGCTGCTCGGGCCGGCCGAGGCGCGCGCGTACGTGAAGCAGGTCCGCGAGAAGGCGTTCGACGTGCTGGAGCGCGTGCCGCTGCAGGGCGCCAGGCTGACCGAGCGGGCGTTCGCGTTCGGCATGATCACCCAGCACGAGCAGCAGCACGACGAGACGATGCTGGCCACCCACCAGCTGCGCAAGGGCGATCCGGTGCTGCACGCGCCGGAGCCGCCGCCGTCCCGCGCCGGCGCCCTGCCGGCCGAGGTGCTGGTGCCGGGCGGCGCGTTCACCATGGGCACGTCGGCCGAGCCGTGGGCGCTGGACAACGAGCGCCCGGCGCACGAGGTCGCCGTCGACGCGTTCTGGCTGGACACCGTCCCGGTCACGTGCGGGGCGTACGCCGCGTTCCTGGACGGCGGCGGGTACGACGACGAGCGGTGGTGGAGCCCGGCGGGCTGGGCGTACCGGACCGAACACGGCATCACCGCGCCGCGGTTCTGGCAGCGGGAGCAGGACGGCTGGTGGCGGACGCGCTTCGGGGTGTACGAGCGCATCACGGCCGACGAGCCGGTCGTGCACGTCTCCTACTACGAAGCCGAGGCCTACGCGACCTGGGCCGGGCGGCGGCTGCCGACCGAAGCGGAGTGGGAGAAGGCGGCGCGGTTCGACCCGGCGAGCGGCCGGTCGCGCCGGTTCCCCTGGGGCGACGAAGAGCCGGGCGCCGAGCACGCCAACCTCGGCCAGCGGCACCTGCGGCCAGCGCGGGTGGGCGCGTATCCGGCCGGTGCGTCGCCGACCGGCGCGCACCAGCTGATCGGCGACGTCTGGGAGTGGACGAGCACCGACTTCCACGGCTACCCGGGCTTCGCGCCCTTCCCGTACCGGGAGTACTCGGAGGTGTTCTTCGGGCCGGAGTACAAGGTGCTGCGCGGAGGCTCGTTCGGCACCGACTCGGCGGCGATCCGCGGCACGTTCCGCAACTGGGACTACCCGATCCGGCGGCAGATCTTCGCCGGCTTCCGGACGGCCCGCGACGCGGCGCCCGGCGAGGTGGGGTAGGCGCATGTGCCGCCACATCGGCTACCTCGGCGAGCCGGTCTCGCCCGCCGAGGTGCTCTTCCGCGCGCCGCATTCGCTGCTGGTGCAGTCCTACGCGCCGGCGGACATGCGCGGCGGCGGCTCCGTCAACGCCGACGGGTTCGGGCTGGGGTGGTACCCCGGCCCGGGCTCGCTGCCGCTGCGCCACCGCCGCTCGACTCCACTGTGGACGGACGAGACGCTGCCGCCGCTCGCGGCGGCGGTCACCTCGGGCGCGTTCGTCGCCGCGGTCCGCAACGGCACCACCGGCATGCCGGTGACCGAAGCGGCCGCGGCGCCGTTCACCGCCGGGCCGTGGCTGTTCAGCCACAACGGCGTCGTCCGCGGCTACCCGGATTCGCTGGCCGAACTGGCCAAGACCCTGCCGATCACCGAGCTGCTGACGCTGGAGGCGCCGACGGATTCGGCGGTGCTCTGGGCACTGCTGCGGGCCCGGCTCGCCACGGGTGAGGACCCGCTGACGGCGGTGGCGGCGCTGACCGCCGCCGTCGAGGCGGCCGCGCCCGGTTCCCGGCTCAACTTCCTGCTCACCGACGGCTCGACCCTCATCGGCACGGCCTGGACGCACGCGCTGTCCCTGCTGGAGACCCCGGCCGGGGTGCTGCTGTCGTCCGAACCCTGTGACGGCGACCCGCGCTGGCGGCCCGTCCCCGACCACCACGCCGTGCGCGCCACCGCGGCCGGCGTCGAACTGCTTCCCCTGACCCAGGAGAACCCATGACCGAAGTCGATCTCGACCACCACCGCTCCGGCGACGCCGTCACCGCGGAACTGCGCGCGGACGTCGTCGCCGGGCTGACCGCGGAGCGCAAGTGGCTGCCGCCCAAGTGGTTCTACGACGCCGAAGGCAGCGAGCTGTTCGAGAAGATCACCCAGCTGCCGGAGTACTACCCGACCCGCAGCGAGCGCGAGGTGCTGGCCGCGCACGCCGGCGACGTCGCCGAGCTGACCGGCGCGCACACGCTCGTCGAGCTGGGCTCGGGGTCGAGCGAGAAGACCCGGCTGCTGCTCGACGCGCTCACCGCGCACGGCACGCTGGAGGCGTTCGTCCCGCTCGACGTCTCCGAGTCGGCGCTCGCCGAAGCCGCCGAAGCGATTTCGGCGGACTACCCGGGGCTGACGGTCCGGGGCGTCGTCGGCGACTTCACCCAGCACCTGGCCCTGCTGCCCGGGGGCCAGCCCCGGGTGGTGGCGTTCCTCGGCGGCACCATCGGCAACTTCCTGCCCGCCGAGCGCGGGGCCTTCCTGCGGTCGGTCCGGGACGTCCTCGACGAAGGGGAGTGGCTGTTGCTGGGCACCGACCTGGTCAAGGACGCGGGCATCCTCGAACGCGCCTACGACGACGCCGCGGGCGTGACGGCGGAGTTCGACAAGAACGTGCTGCGGGTGATCAACGCCCGGCTCGGCGCGAACTTCGACACCGACGAGTTCGACCACGTTTCGCACTGGGACGCGGAAAACGAGTGGATCGAAATGCGCCTGCGGGCCCGTCGCGCGCTCACGGTCGAGATCCCGGGCGCCGGCCTCACGGTGAACTTCGCCGAGGGAGAGCACATCCGCACCGAGATCTCCGCGAAGTTCCGGCCGGCCGGCGTCGAAGCGGAACTGGCCGCCGCCGGGTTCGAGCTGGCGCACTGGTGGACCGACTCCCAGCAGCGGTTCGGGGTGAGCCTGGCAAGATCCGTGCGTGGCTAATCCTCTTCGGGCCCTGGCCCGGGCCGTCGGCACGAAGCCGTGGCTGATGCGCACGGCGCGGTTCGTCGTGTGGGCGGACAAGAAACTGCACAAGGCGTTCGGCGGCCGGGTGAGCCTCGTGGCGCTCGCCGGGCTGCCGTCGCTGCGCCTCACGACGACGGGCCGCAAGAGCGGGCTGGCGCGCAGCACCAACCTGCTCTACTACCCGCACGGCGACACCTTCGTGCTGACGGCGTCCAACTGGGGCCGCCGCCACGACCCGGCGTGGGCGCTGAACCTGCGCGCGAACCCGAAGGCGCAGGTCGCGCTGGCGGGGCGGCCCGTCGAGGTCGTCGCGCGGGAGCTTTCCGGCGAGGAGTACGACGCGATGTGGCGGGAGCTGCTGGGGTTCTGGCCGGGGTACGCGATGGAGCAGCGGGAAGCCGGCCGCCCGTTGCCGGTTTTCCTGCTCACCACGGTCGTCGGGTAGGTTCCCACCATCCTTTTGGCCGGTGACGGCTTTCGCCGGTTTGTGCCAGTCTCACCCGGGTAACGCGCCGTGACGTCCTGGACGCGCGGTGGATGCGTGACCTAGGGAGGAGACGTCTTGCGGAGATCCACCAGGGGCCGGATACGCTCGTTCGCGCTGGCCGGAGCGCTCGTGGCCGGGCTCGGCACGGCCGGGACGGCGGGGACCGCGGCGGCGGCCACCGAAGCCGTCGTCAAGCCGGCGGTCGTCGGGGCGACCGCCGCGCCGAACTGGGGCACCTGCCCGCCCGCCACCCTCGCCGGCGTGCCCGCGGACCAGGTGAAGTACTACAGCTGCGCCCGCTACCGCGTGCCCATCGACCACGACAACGCCGCGCTCGGCACCATCGACATCGCGCTGCTCAAGCGCGCGGCCCGCACGCCGGACCAGCGCGTCGGCTCGCTGTTCCTCAACCCGGGCGGCCCGGGCGGGTCCGGCCTGCGGATGCCGATCAGCGGCCAGTACTACTTCCAGCCGCAGGTCCTCGACCGCTTCGACCTCGTCGGGTTCGACCCGCGCGGGGTCGGGCAGAGCAACCCGCTGCGCTGCTTCACCACCCAGGAAGACGCGGACGAGGTCTTCTCCGCGCAGGTCCCGGTGCCGCTCTCGCGCGCCCAGATCTCCGGGACGCTGGCCAGCTACCGCGACTACGGGCAGTTCTGCAAGAACAACGCCGGTTCGCTGCTCAACCACATGTCCACCAAGGACGTCGTGCGCGACCTGGACACGCTGCGCGCGGCGGTCGGCGACCAGAAGCTGACCTTCGTCGGGTTCTCCTACGGCACGTTGATCGGCTCGACCTACACCTCGATGTTCCCGAAGCAGTCGCGGGCCATCGTGATCGACGGCAACGTCGACCCGGCGCTGCGCACCAGCGACGGCGTGCAGTACGACCGCGAACGCGCGCAGGGCTTCGAGTTGTCCCTCGACGGCTTCCTCAAACGGTGCGACCAGGCCGGCGCGAAGTGCGCGTTCAGCGACGGCGACCCGCGGGCGAAGTTCGACGAGCTCCGCGAGTACCTGCGCAAGCAGCCGATCACCATCCCCGGTGGCGGCACGGTCGACATCAACCAGTTCACCGGCGGCGTGTCGAGCGTCCTGTACTCGCCGTCGGCGTTCCCCGGCCTGGCCGAGGACCTGCAGGCGCTCTACACCGCTCTCCACCCGGCCGGTGCGCAGGCCCAGACCCTGCAGGCCAAGCCGCTCAAGGCACTCACCCCGGGCAAGCGGGGCCTGGCCGACCAGAACCCGGACAGCCCCTACACCAGCGACGACTCGTACTTCGCGGTCAACTGCTCGGACAAGCCGTTCCGGATCAAGCAGGACCAGGTGCCGGGCATCGCCGCGCAGTGGGAGCGTGAATCGCCCACGTTCGGCCGCTACCAGGCGTTCGCCGACACGGCGGGCTGCCCGGTGTGGCCGGCGAAGAAGCCGGACGCCTACCGCGGCCCGTGGCGGGCCAAGACCGACGTCCCGGTCGTCGTGGTCGGCAACTACTACGACCCGGCGACGCAGTACAAGTTCGCCCAGCGGATGGCGCAGGAGCTGGGCAACGCCCGCCTCCTGTCGGTCGACGCGTTCGGCCACTGCATCCTCGGTGACGCCCTCGGCGTCGACAAGGCCGTGGCCGACTACCTGACCGACCTCAAGGTCCCGGCGGGCGGCCAGGTGTTCCAGCCGAACGTCCAGCCGTTCGAAACGCCGTAGCGGACCGGGCCGGGGTGACGCAGCGAACGTCGCCCCGGCCTTTTCGCGTCCGGTATCGTGGCGGGGCTTGATCAACACGAGTACGGGAAGCGAGGTGAGCGGCACATGCCAGCGGACAGTCATCGGACGGCCGGGCGCGCGCTCACCGGGGGTTTCCCGCTGGGCTGAACCCGGCCGCCCTCTGTCCGGCAGTGCGCGCACGCCGGAAAAGAGCCGGATCATGACCATCTTCGAAATGCTGCTGCGCGTCGGCGCCGGCGTCGGCCTGGGTGCCGTCATCGGGGTCGAGCGCCAGTTCCGCGCCCGGATGGCCGGGCTGCGCACCAACGCGCTGGTCGCCGTCGGAGCGACCCTGTTCGTCCTGCTGTCCGCGCACGGCTTCGGCGGCCTGGCCTCGAGCGGGGACGCCGACCCGACGCGGGTGGCCGCCCAGATCGTCTCGGGCATCGGGTTCCTCGGTGCCGGTGTCATCATGCGCGACGGCCTGAACGTCCGCGGCCTCAACACGGCGGCGACGCTGTGGTGCTCGGCCGCGGTCGGCGCGCTCGCCGGCGCCGGGCTGTACGCGGTCGCGG
>NZ_JAAGNB010000776.1:0-8620 GCF_010550475.1 Amycolatopsis sp. SID8362 | reverse complement strand
GACCACCCGGCGTACGTCCTGCACCCGGCATTGGCCGACGCCTGCCTGCACGCACTGGCCGCGGCCGTCGGCTCAGCGGACGTCCTCTACCTGCCGCTTTCCGTGGGCGAGGTGGTCGTCGCGGGCGAGCCGCGCCGGGGCGTGCGGGTGGACGCGGTGGTCGCCCCGTCCGGCGACGGCCTGCTCGGGAGCGTCCAGCTGGTCGATGCCGAGGACGTCGTCCTGGTGGAGTTCCGGGACGTGTACTGCCGCCCGTTGCGCGATGCGGCGGTGGAGCGGCTCCTGCTTGAGGCGACTTGGCAGCCGGCGGAGCTGCCTGACGCGCCGGAGCGCGAGCACCACTGGATCGAGCTGGACGCGGCGCGCCTTGGCGACCGGGCGATGCTCGCGAAACTGCTGCGGGACGGGGAGACGACCGCGGTCATCGCCCGTCTGGGGTCGGCGGGTGACCCGGATCCGGAGTCCGGGGCGCGGTTGGTCGGGACGTTGGGTGGGGTCGTCGCCGAGCTGGCCGAGCTGCCCGCGCCGCCGCGGTTGTGGCTGGTCACGGCGGGGGCGCAGGCCGTCCGGCCGGGTGAGGCGGGGGATCCTGGGTTGGCCGCGGTGCGGGGGCTGGTGCGGGTGCTCGCGTTCGAGCATCCGGAACTGCGGGCTTCCCTGGTGGACTTCGACGACCTCGCGCGGCTGGCGGACGAGATTCGCGCGGATGCCCCGGACGACGAGATCGCTTGGCGTGACGGAGTCCGGTACACCCGGCGGCTGACCCGCCCGGACCTCGGCGACGCGGTCCGCGAGCCGGTCAGGGACGGCGCTTACATCATCACCGGTGGGCTGGGTGGGCTCGGCCTGGTGGCGGCGAAGTGGCTGGCCGAGCGGGGGGCTACGCGGGTGGTGCTCAGCAGCCGCCGCGCTGCCGACCCGGGAGAGCTGGGTACCGAAGTCCGCGTGGTGCCCGGGGACATCGCAGAACCCGGGACCGCCGAGAAGCTGGTCGCGGCCGCCGTCGAAGGGGGTGTGCCGCTTCGTGGGGTGCTGCATGCCGCCGGGATTCTCGCCGACGGGGCCGCGATCACTCTCGATCCCAACTCCCTCGACGCCGTCTGGCGGCCCAAGGCGCTCGGTGCCTGGCGGCTGCACCAGGCGACCGCCGGGCACGACCTGGACTGGTGGCTCGTCTACTCCTCCGCCGCCGCGCTGTTCGGGTCGCCCGGGCAGGCCGCCTACGCCACCGCCAACGCCTGGGCCGACGCCCTCGTCGCCTGGCGACGGGCCCAGGGGCTGCCCGCCGCGACCATCAACTGGGGTGCTTGGGGCGAGACCGGCGCCGCGGCCGGGTCGAAGAACCCGGTGCTGACCCCGCTCGGTACGGACGAAGCCGTCGCCGCGCTCGACGCCGTCCTCGCCCGCGACCGCCGGCAAACCGGGATCGCCCGCATTGACGCCGGGACCGTCCTGGAACTGTTCCCGCGGCTCGCCGAACGGCCGTTCTTCACCCTCTTCAGCCCGCCGAAACAGTCCACTTGGGACGGGATGGAAACCCTGCGGGCCGGGACACCCGAGCAGGCCAGGGCCGCGATCGCCGATCACCTCGCCGGGCTCATCGCGGACCTGCTGGGGTTCGCCGAGGTCGATCGGGACGTGCCACTCACCCGGTTGGGGCTGGACTCGCTCTCGGCCATGCGCGCCCGCGGTGCCGTGGAACGCGATTTCGGCCTGCCGCTGCCGATTCCGCTGCTCCTGCGCGGAGCGAGCCTCGGTGAGCTGGCCGCGCACCTCGCGGAGCAGGCCGGGTTCGGGACCGCCGCGCCGGTCGAACGGGTCGTCGCCGGGCCGCGGGATCCCGCCGAACGGTGGGTCGCGCGGCACTGGCGGACCGTCGTGGGCGGGGCCGAACCCGGGGTGCACGACGACTTCTTCGCCGCCGGCGGCGATCCGGAACGGCTGCGGGCGCTCTTCGCCGCCGAACTCGACGTGGTTCCCGCGGGGCTGTTCGACACTCCGACCGTCGCCGCGATCGCCGATCTGCTGCGGCCCGAACTGGAAGGGCACGGGGGCGGGCCGGTGCGGGTGCTGCGGGACGGCGTCGCCGATCCCGTGTTCCTGTTCCATCCCGCGGGCGGGCGGGCGAACGTGTACCGGGAACTCGTGCGGCTGCTGCCGGAAGGGCAGCCGGTGTACGGGTTCGAGCGGATCGACGACGAGGACACCGTCGAGGCCAAGGCCGCCTGCTACGCCGAGCTGGTCCGCGAGATCCAGCCGGACGGTCCCTACCGGCTCGGCGGCTGGTCGTTCGGCGGCTGCCTGGCCTACGAGACCGCGCGGCAGCTCGGTGGCGCCGAACTGGTGTTCCTCATCGACACCATCCTGCCGCTGCCCGCGCCCGGCACCCCGGTTGAGGAGCTGCTGCTGGACCGCTTCGACCGGTTCGCCGACCACGTTTCGCGCACGTACGGCGTGCCGTTCTCGGTGCCGCGCGAGGAACTCACGCGGCTCGACGAGGAAGCCCAGATCCGCTGGGTGATGGGGAAGCTGGCCGAGCACGTGCCGGATCTGGGCGCGGGAGTGCTGCGGCACCAGTACGAGTCCTATGTGGACGCGCGGGTCGCCGAGCGGTACACCCCGGCGCGCTACGACGGGCGCGTGGTGCTGCTGCGCGCGCAGGACCCGCACCCGCTGACCACTGCGCTGGACCCGCGGTACCTGCGCACCGACGACACCCTCGGCTGGGACGCGTACTGCCCCGACCTCGACGTCGTGCGGGTGCCGGGGGACCACGTGTCGATGATCGACCCGCCGCACGTGGCGGCGCTGGCGGCCGCGCTCGCCGCGCGGCTCGGGACGGGGGTGCGGTGATGGACGAGCTCACGCCGGGTACGGCGTTCCGGATCGCGGATCTCGCCGCGCGGCAGGACGAAGCCGTGCGGATCGCCGAGAAGCGGGCCGTGGACCGGCAGCACGCCAAGGGCAAGCTGACCGCGCGTGAACGGATCGAGCTGCTGCTGGACCCCGGGTCCTTTGTGGAGCTCGACCAGCTCGCGCGGCACCGGTGCGCCGAGTTCGGGATGGACGCGAACAGACCCTGGGGCGACGGCGTGGTGACCGGGCACGGCACCGTCGACGGGCGGCAGATCTGCGTGTTCTCCCAGGACTTCAGCGTCTTCGGCGGCAGCATGGGTGAAGTCTCGGGCGAGAAGGTCCTCAAGGTGATGGACCTCGCGATGGCACTCGGCTGCCCGGTCGTCGGGATCAACGACTCCGGCGGCGCCCGGATCCAGGAAGGCGTTGTCTCGCTGGCGTACTACGCCGAACTCGGGCGCCGCAACGCCCACGCGTCCGGCGTCATCCCGCAGATCTCGATGATCATGGGACCGTGCGCTGGCGGCGCCGTCTACGCGCCCGCGATCACCGACTTCACCGTGATGGTCGACGGGACTTCGCACATGTTCGTCACCGGACCGGACGTCGTGCACGCGGTCACCGGCGAGCGGGTGACCGCGCAGGAGCTGGGCGGCGCGGCCGTCCAGTCCGAAGTGGCCGGCAACGCCCACCACCGGGCAGTGTCCGAAGAGGACGCCGTCGAGTGGGTGCAGACCCTGCTCGCCTACCTGCCGTCGAACAACCTCGACCTCGCCCCGGAGTACGCCGACGACACCAGCCCGGTCGTCACTCCCGCCGACCTCGCGCTCGACCGGCTGGTGCCGGACTCGCCGCACCGGACCTACGACATGGCCGAGCTGATCGCCGCGCTGGTCGACGACGGCGAGTACACCGAGGTGCACAGTGCCTTCGCGCCCAACATGATCTGCGCGTTCGGCCGGGTCCAGGGCCGGTCGGTCGGCGTCGTCGCCAACCAGCCGCGCCACCAGGCCGGCGTGCTCGACATCGACGCGTCCGAGAAGGCCGCCCGGTTCGTGCGCTTCTGCGATGCCTTCGGGATCCCGCTGCTCACCCTCGCCGACGTCCCCGGCTACCTGCCGGGCACCGGCCAGGAACGCGGCGGGATCATCCGCCGCGGCGCCAAGCTGATCTACGCCTACTCCGAGGCGACGGTGCCGAAGGTGACCGTGGTGGTGCGCAAGGCTTACGGCGGCGGGTACGCCGTGATGGGCTCGAAGCACCTCGGCGCCGACGCCGTGCTCGCCTGGCCCACCGCGGAAATCGCCGTGATGGGGGCCGAAGGCGCGGTGCAGGTGCTGCACCGGCGTGAGCTGGCCGCATTGCCGCCGCAGCAACGGGAAGCCGCGCGCCGCCGGCTCACCGAGGAGTACCGCGAGCGCCACGGCGGCCCGTACCTGGCCGCCGAACGCGGGTACGTCGACCAGGTCGTCACGCCGTCGCAGACCCGCCTGCACGTGGCGCGGGCGCTGCGGACCCTCCGGACGAAACGGCAGACCCTGCCGGCGAAGAAGCACGGCAACATCCCCCTGTGAGAAGTCGAGGAGTCGCGATGAAGCGATGGGCTTTGCTGGCGTTGTCCGCCGTGCTGTTGGTGGCCGCCGGCGGCGTGACCCCGGCCGTGGCCGCCCCCGCCGTGGCCGACGACGGCGCGAAGGTCGTCTCGGAAACCTGGGTGGACGCCCGGACCGTCGACCTCAAGATCAGTTCGCCCGCGCTCGGCACCACCGGCATGGTCCGGCTGATCGTGCCGACCGGCTGGGCCGCGCAGCCGAGCCGGACCTGGCCGGTGCTGTTCCTGCTGCACGGCTGCTGCGAACCCGTCGACTACCAGTCGTGGGACCAGTTCACCGACGTCAAGGCGTTCACCGCGAACAAGGACGCCCTCGTCGTGATGCCGACCGACGGACCGGCCGGGATGTACACCAAGTGGTGGAACTTCGGGCTGGGCGCCACTCCCGACTGGGACACGTTCCACACCGCCGAAGTGCGCCAGATCGTCGAACGCGGCTACCGCGGCGGCACCCAGCGCGCGGTCGCCGGGCTGTCGATCGGCGGGTACGGCGCGCTCGCGTACGCGTTCAAGCACCCGGGGATGTTCGGCGCGGCCGCGTCCTACAGCGGTGTGCCCAACACGCTCTTCCCGGGCATCCCGGTCTGGATCATCGGCATCCTCGCCCGCGCCGGCATCTACAACTACCTCCAGCTGTGGGGCGACTCCTTCGGGATGCGGCCGCTCTGGTCGGCCGCCAACCCGTACGACCACGTCGACCAGCTGCGCGGCACGGCGCTCTACATCTCGTGCGGCAACGGCCAGACCGGGCCGCTCGACCCGCCCGGCCAGTCCGACGTCCTGGAGCCGTCGGCGCTGCTGTCGTCGCAGAGCTTCACGGATCTGCTGCGGGCCAAGGGGATTCCCGCGACCGTCGACTACTACGGGCCGGGCACGCACAGCTGGCCGTACTGGCAGCGGGCGCTGCACAACTCGTGGCCGGTCCTGGCCGGTGCCCTCGGCCTGCCCGCCTGAAAGATTCCTGTTAACCATTGGAGGTTGTGGTGAAGTCCGTCCACGTGCGACAGCTGGTGTCGGCACTGGTGAGCTGCTGCCTGGTGGCGCTGGGGGTGGTGGCCGCGAGCCCGCCCGCCGGCGCGGCCGCCGCGCCGATCCTGCCCGGGCCGTTCGACGACTCGTTCTACACCCCGCCGTCCCCGCTGCCGGCCGGGAAACCCGGGGACGTGCTCCGCTGGCGCCCCACCGTCCCGCTGCTCAACGCGGCCAACGCCGACGCCTGGCAGGTGATGTACCTTTCGACCAACGCCCAGGGCCTGCCGGACGCGGTGACCGGGACGATCCTGGTGCCCAAGGGGAAGGACCCGGCCACGGCGCCGATCGTCGGCTACGCGGTGGGCACGCAGGGACCGGCGTTCAAGTGCACGGCGTCCAAGGCGATGGAGCGGGGCACGCTGTACGACCAGCCCGCCATCAACGACTCGCTCTCGAGCGGGTACGCGGTCGCGGTGACCGACTACGAGGGCTACTCGCCGACGACGGTGCCGACGTACATCACCGGTCAGTCGATGGGGCCCGCGGTGATCGATTCGGTGCGGGCGGCGCAGAACCTCCCGTCCGCCCGGCTGGCCAAGGGCGCCAAGGTCATCTTCCAGGGCTACTCACAGGGTGGCGGCGGGGCGATGTGGGCAGGGGAGAAGCAGCCGTCGTACGCGCCGGAGCTGAACCTCGTCGGCGTCGTCGCGGGCGGGATCCCCGCCGACCTCACCGAGGTCGCCAAGGGTCTCGACGGGTACATCGGGTTCGGGTTCCTCGCGTTCGCCGCGGTCGGCCTGGACGCGGCCTACCCGGACCTGAAACTGGATTCGTTCCTCAACGACACCGGCCGTCAGCAGCTGGCCGACGCCAAGAAGAACGCCTGCGTCGCGGAACTGCTGCTGAACTACTCGTTCAAGAAGATCAGTGACTACACGACGTCGAACCCGCTGGACACCCCGCAGTGGCAGGCGCGGCTGGCGCAGAACAAGCTCGGCGCGAACCCGCCGCGGGTGCCGGTGTTCCAGTACCACGCGAGCACCGACGAGATCGTCAACACCCCGCAGGCGGAGACGCTTCACCGGACGTACTGCGCGGCCGGGGTCCGGGAGCAGTGGAAGACCTACATCTCCGACCACGCCACCGGAATCCTCGCCGGCAACGCCGACGCCCACCAGTGGATCGTCAACCGCTTCACCGGAACCCCGGCACCCGCCAACTGCTGAGGGGTCAGACCTTCGTGGCGGCGAAGGCTGCTGCGTCGGCGGCGTTGTTCCCGTAGCTCAGGTGGGCCAGGAAGTTGAACCCGCCCGCCTGGCAGATCGGGTCGCCGTCGGCGCAGTAGTCCTTGGTGCGGCTCTGGTAGGTCCCGGTGACCTGACGGCCGACCGCGCGGATCGGGTTGCCGAACAACAGGATCGCGGCGATCCGGGGCGCGAGGTCGGCGGGGATGGTCGCGACGATCGGCCCGCCGACGATGGCGCCGTCGCTGCTGATGCCGATCGAGTTGTCGACGACGTTGGCGCCCTGGGAGTAGCCGACCAGCACGAACCGCTGCTGCGGGCAGGCCGCGGCCTGCGCTGTGACGTGGTTGACCAGGTCCGTGTTGCCCTTCTGCACCGACGCGGGCTCGCCGAGGTCGGCGGGGTAGTCGACGCGGTAGCTGCTCAGCGACCGCGGGCGCAGCGTGTTCTGGACGGCTTGGTAGACCGGGTCGCCGACGATGAAGCCCAGCGTGCCGGGCTCGCCGGTGCCGCGGGCGACCGGGACGTCGATGTCGGTGCACGGCGCGGCCGAGGCCGCGGGTGCGGCGGCGACGCCGAGCCCGGTGACGGCGATGCCGAGCGCGGCGGCGGCGGAAAACAGGCGTGTTTTCATGACTGATCAGCACCTCTTCGCGGAAAACGGAGTCGGCAAGCGCTTTCCGATGTGCCGGAAATGCGTTCGTCGCTTGCGGGTAACGGCAGCGTCGCAGTGACCGCCGACCGCGGCAAGAGGCAGTTCCGGAATTGTTCAGCGGGTGACAATCAGTCCCTTGTGGACGCTCAGGTGGCGCACTGGCGCGCGTCGCCGACGTGGTCGAGCAGCGCCGGGTCGAGGCCGCGCAGCGCCGCCACGACGAACCCGGTGGCCAGTTCGCCCGCCGCGATCGGGTCGACGCCGGGGGAGTGCGACACGTGCATCGCGGCGCGGCCGACGAGGCCGACCATCATCGCGGCGAGCAGGTCCGCGCCGGGGCCGGGCGTCCGGCCGTGGGCCAGCAGGGTCTCGTGGATCCGGGCGAGGACGTGCGTGGTGACGGTGTCGGCCAGCGCGCGGCGCTCGTTCGACATCTCGTCGACGGCGGAGTCGAACAGCAGCCGGAAGCTGTCCGGGTGGGCGCCGGCGTAGCTGAACATCGCCATCACGGAAATCCGCACGCGGTCTTCGAGGGGTTGGGCGCTCGCGGTTTCGTACGCGGTGAGCACCCATTCCCGCAGTGCGGCGACTTCGCGGGTCACGGTGGCGCGGAAAAGGGCCGCTTTGTCCCCGAAATGCGCGTAGAGGGTCGGTTTGGTGGAGTCGGCGCGGTCGGCGATCAGCCCCATGGTGGCCTGGGCGTAGCCGCGCTCGGCGAACACGGCGCGGGCGGCGTCGAGCAGCTCGCCGTCGGTGGGCCGGGCGGCCGGGCTGCGGCGGGTGCTGGATCGATCAGGGGAACTCGGCCGGCTCATGGAGGTGTACTGTACGGTCCCGCTGCTTTACTGTCCGGTAAAGCTCGTTCCGTCGCCCGTCCCCGGTGGAGGAACCTTGGTGTCCCCCGAAAGTGCCCGGCAGCGCGTCCCGGCTCCGCGGGACGACGGCGAAGAAGTGCTCGGGAGAAGCGAGCTCGCGGCGCTCATGCGCCCGGCCCTGCCGGCGCTGGTGGACTGGATCGTCCAGGAGGTGTGGCGGGTCGTCCCGGTCTACGCCCGGCCGGGCGACGGGTCCTACGGCCGCGTCACCCGGTACGGCGTCGAGTGCGCGGTCGCGCTCTTCGTGGACCTCGTCGAAGACCCGCTGGCGCCGCGCGACCGGCTGTACGAGACCTGCCACCGCCTCGGCGCGGGCGAGGCCCGCGAGGGCCGGACGCTCGACGACCTCCAGGCGGCGTACCGCGCCGGCACCCGCGCGGGCTGGCGCTGGATCATGCGGCTCGGC
>NZ_JAAGNB010000737.1:0-6647 GCF_010550475.1 Amycolatopsis sp. SID8362 | reverse complement strand
CGGCCGTCAGCCCCGGTCGGGCAACGGCGGTGGCTACGGCCGCCCGAGCCGTGGCCCGCGTCGCGGCTACGACAGCTGATCGATCCACCTCGGAAGCCCCGGACCACCAGGTCCGGGGCTTCCGGCGTTTCCAGGGCCCGGCACACGGCGGCGGGGATCGCGGATGGGAGACTGCGGGACGTGACTACGCCGCCGACGCTCCCGCCCGATGAGGTTTTCGACTGGCTCGACGTCGAGGCGGAGAAGCGGGCGAACGCGGGGCTCGTGCGGCAGCTGCGGCCGCGTCCCGCGCAGGCCGACGAGCTGGACCTGGCCGGGAACGACTACCTCGGGCTGGCCCGCGACAAGCGCGTCGCCGGGGCCGCCGCGGCCGCCGCGCTCCGCTGGGGTGCGGGGGCGACCGGGTCCCGGCTCGTCACCGGGTCGACCGAGCTGCACACCGAGCTCGAGCTGGAGCTCGCCCGGTTCTGTGGCGTCCAGGCGGCGCTCGTGTTCTCCTCCGGCTTCGCGGCGAACCTGGGCGCGGTGACCGCGCTGTCCGGCGCCGAGTCCGCGATCGTCACCGACAAGTACATCCACGCTTCGCTGATCGAAGGCTGCCGGCTGTCGCGCGCCGATGTCGCCGCGGTCGCGCACTCGACGCCGTCGGCGATCAAGCACGCCCTCTCGACGCGGCGCAAGCCGCGCGCGCTCGTGGTGACCGACTCGGTGTTCTCGGTGGACGGCGACCTCGCCCCGCTCGGCGAGCTGGCCGGCATCTGCCGCGAGCACGGGGCCGCGCTGCTGGTCGACGACGCGCACGGCTTCGGCGTCCTCGGCGAAGGCGGCCGCGGCGCGGTGCACGCGGCCGGGCTCGCGGGTGCGCCCGACGTCGTCACGACGTTGACGCTCTCGAAGTCGCTCGGTGCCCAGGGCGGGGCGGTGCTCGGGCCGCGTCGCGTGATCAAGCACCTCGTGGACACGGCTCGCAGCTTCATCTTCGACACCGCGCTGGCGCCGGCGAGTGCGGCCGCCGCGCTGGCCGCGCTGCACGCGCTGAAGGAAGAGCCCGGGCTGGCGGGGAAAGTCGTCGAGAACGCGGGCAACCTCGCGATGTCCTTGAAGGCGGCCGGGCTGAAGGCGAGCCTGCCGGACGCCGCGGTCATCTCCGTTCAGGCGCCTTCGGCCGAGACGGCGGTCGCGTGGGCGGCGGCGTGCGCGGAGCACGGCATCCGCGTCGGGTGCTTCCGTCCGCCGTCGGTGCCGGACGGCATCTCGCGGCTGCGCCTGACCGCGCGGGCCGACCTCACGGAGGCCGACGTGGACCGCGCGGTGAAGGTGATCACCGCGACGGCGCCGCGGGGCGCGACCGCCTGACGCGGCCAGTGTGAAAACCGGTCAGCGCGGGAGGCGGCGCATGCGGATGTGCGGGATGCCGTCTTCGTCGGTGTACTCCGCGCCTTCAGCGACGAAGCCGTAGCGCGCGTAGAAGCCCTGGACGTAGGTCTGGGCGTCGAGGACGTACTCGCCCGGGACCGTGAGCGCCTCGTCCATGAGCCGGGCCGCCAGGCCCTGGCCGCGGGCGTTCGCCGCCGTCGCCACGCGACCGATGCGGCGGATGTCGCCCGGGTCGAGCAGGACTCGCAGGTAGGCCAGCACGCCTTCGTCGCCCTCGAACCACAGGTGGCGGGTGTCGGGCTTCAGGTCACGGCCGTCGAGTTCGGGGTACGCGGCTTTCTGCTCCACCACGAAGACGTCCACGCGGAGGCGGAGGATGTCGTGGAGCTGGGCGGCCGTCAGTTCGGGACCGGTCGCGTCGTGCAGGGTCGGCATACCCCTGCTTACCACGCTCAGGGGAAGAGGGTGCGCGGCCTGGCCTGGGCTTCGATGTCGTCGGTGTAGGCCGAGACGCGGGTGTAGACACCCGGCTTGCCCGCCTTGCCGCAGCCGTCGCCGAAGGAGACGATGCCGATCAGGGTGTCGCCCACGACGAGGGGGCCGCCGGAGTCGCCCTGGCAGGCGTCCTTGCCGCCCTCGGGGTAGCCGGCACAGACCATCGTCTTCTGGTTGTAGACGTTGTAATCGGCGCTGCAGTCGCTGTCGGAGACCAGCGGGACGTCGACGCTGCGCAGGTAGTCGGAGCGGGCGCCACCGTCGGCGACGCGGCCCCAGCCGAGGACCGTCGCCTTGGTGCCTGCCGCGTACACGCTCGCGTCGTCGCTGCCGGGCAGCTTCGCGGGGCGGTAGTCGAGCTGGCCGCGAACGGTCAGGACCGCGACGTCGTCGCCCTGCGTCGGGTCGCTGTAGCCCTTGCTGACCCAGACCTTGGAGACGCCGAGGACCTGGCCGTCGTCGGTGCGCTTGTCCTCGCGGCCCGCGACCACGCGGATGTCCTGCTTCGAGATCGCCTTCGCGCAGTGGGCCGCCGTCGCGACCGCCGTGGAGCTGACGATCACCGCGCCGCAGAACTGGTTGCCGCCGCCGTCGGTCAGGAACACCGCGTACGGGTGGTCGCCGAGCGAAGCCTTGTCGCCGCCGACGATCCGCGCCTGGTTGCCGGATCCGGGGTCCGCCGACGCCGTGCCGACCACGACCGGGACGGCCACCGCGGCCACGGCGAGGAGCGCGCCGCTCGCGAGCAGCAGGGATCGACGGGACTTCACGGACATGGGACGTTCCCCTCATCAGACACGGCGAAAAACAAGCGCTCGGCACCCGGGCGACTCCGGTGCGTGAACGACGTTGCGCTGAATACCCTAATCGGAGTGAGCCCAAAGCGGTGTCACTGGAACGGGTGGACTCCGCGCTCCGCGACCGTCCGTGCCAAGCTGGCCGGATGCGGCGGACGGCGATGGCGCTCGGAGCGGTACTGGCCCTCGCGCTGACGTCGTGCGCTGCCGAAGAAGTGCCGTCGACGCCGCGTCCGGCACCGACGGCCACGACCACGACGGCTCCGGTCACGGCACCGGTGACGGCGTCGGCCGTGCCCGCCGTCACCTGGCAGGTGGGTGCCCGGCCACTCCCCCGGCGGCCCGACGGCTTCGGCGAGATCGAACCGACGCCACCCGAACTGGTGAACCGGGCACTTCCGACAAAAGACCTGCTCCCGCCGCCCGCCGGGGACCGGTACGCGTCGACGATCGGCGCGGTGCCCGCCGACGTCCTCGCGCGCAGCACGTGGCAGGCCGCCTGCCCGGTCAAGGCGACCGACCTGCGCTACCTGACGATGTCGTTCTGGGGCTTCGACGACCGCGCGCACACCGGCGAGATGCTGGTCAACGCGAAGGCAGCCGCCGGGATCACCCAGGTGTTCGGCCGGCTCTTCGCGGCGCGCTTCCCCCTCGAAGAGATGCGCGTGACGAGCCCCGCCGAACTCACCGCGCCGCCGACCGGCGACGGCAACTCGACCAGCGCGTTCGTCTGCCGCCCGGCACGCGGGCAGACGAGCTGGTCGGCGCACGCCTACGGCCTCGCCGTCGACGTCAACCCGTTCTGCAACCCCTACACTCAGGGTGACCTCGTGCTGCCCGAGCTGGCGTCGGCGTACGTCGACCGCTCGCACCGCCGGCCGGGCATGGTGCTGGCCGGCGACGCGACCGTGCGGGCGTTCGCCGCGATCGGCTGGAGCTGGGGTGGCTCGTGGTCCAGCCCGAAAGACCGGATGCACTTCACCGGCAACGGCCACTGACCACGTAATACGACGTTAAGCACATCGGGGAACACCAGCTCCCCGGAGCCGGTTGGCTAGGGTGAATCGACCGGAGCCGACCCCGCGGAGGATGCAGTGCCCCACTACGACCTGGTGATCGTCGGGACGGGATCGGGGAACTCGATCCTCGGCCCGGAGTTCGCCGGCAAGAAGACGGCGATCGTCGAGAAGGGCACGTTCGGGGGCACCTGCCTCAACGTCGGCTGCATCCCGACGAAGATGTTCGTGTACGCCGCCGACGTCGCGTACACGCCTTCGCACAGCGCGAAGTACGGCGTCGACGAAGAGCTGAAGGGCGTGCGCTGGCGCGACATCCGCGACCGGGTCTTCGGCCGGATCGACCCGATCGCCGCCGGCGGCGCGGAGTACCGCCGCAGCCACGAGGACAACGCGAACGTCGACGTCTACGACGGCACCGCCCGCTTCACCGGGCACAAGGAACTGCGCGTCAGCTTCGCCGACGGGCGTCCCGACGAGGTGCTGACCGCCGACAAGTTCGTGCTCGCCGCCGGTGGGCGTCCGGTGATCCCGGAGATCCCCGGCCTCGACACCGTCGGTTACCACACCTCCGACACCGTGATGCGGCTCGACGAGCTGCCCGAACGCATCGTCATCCTCGGCGGCGGGTACATCGCGGCCGAGTTCGCGCACGTCTTCGCCTCGTTCGGCGTGCAGGTCACGCTCGTCAACCGGTCCGGCAGGCTGCTGCGCTCGGAGGACGACGACGTCAGCGAGCGGTTCACCGAGCTGGCCACGCAGCGGTTCGACGTCCGGCTCGACCGCAAGACCGTGCGGGCGCGCAAGACCGACCACGGTGTCGCGCTCGACCTCGAAGGACCGCAGGGCGCCGAGACTGTCGAGGCCGACGTGCTGGTGGTCGCGACCGGGCGGCGGCCGAACTCCGACGTGCTGGACGTCGCCGCCACCGGGGTGACTACAATGGACAGTGGGCACGTCGTGGTCGACGACCACCAGGAGACCGTGGTCGAGGGCATCTACGCGCTCGGCGACCTTTCCTCGCCGCACGAGCTCAAGCACGTCGCCAACCACGAAGCCCGCGTGGTGCAGCACAACCTGCTGCACCCGGACGAGCGGATCACCGCCGACCACCGGTTCGTGCCGCACGCGGTGTTCACGCACCCGCAGGTGGCGTCGGTCGGGCTCACCGAGCGGAAGGCGCGCGAAACAGGCGTCTCCTACGTGACTTCGAAGCAGGACTACGCCGGGATCGCCTACGGCTGGGCGATGGAGGACACCACCGGCTTCGCGAAGCTGCTGGCCGACCCGGCGACCGGGCAGCTGCTCGGCGCGCACATCATCGGGCCGCAGGCGTCTTCGGTGATCCAGCCGCTGATCCAGGCGATGAGCTTCGGCCTCGACGCGCGGAGCATGGCGCGCGGGCAGTACTGGATCCACCCGGCGATGCCGGAGCTGATCGAGAACGCCCTGCTCAACCTGCCCCTGGACTGAGTCACCGCGGGCCGGGAGGGGTGACCTCCCGGCCCGCGGGAGTCATCACAGCGTGATCGACCAGCTGTCGAGGGTGCCGGTGTCGCCGGGGCCGTAGTCGGTGACGCGCAGCTGCCAGCGACCGCCGGCCGGCGAAGCCGCGGGGACGGTGAAGGTGCGGGCGCCGGTCCACGCGGTGCAGGTGCTGCCGCCGCTGTACTTGAGCACGTACGCCTTGCCGTTCGGGTCCAGCAGCGTGACGCCGAGGTCTTCGGCGCACGTGTGGCGGATGGTCACCGCGACCGTCAGCGGGGTCGCCGCCTGCCCGGTCAGGGTGGACGTGACCGGGCTGAAGACCTGCTGGTAGTCGCGGATCGCGTAGTCGGTGTCGTTAGTCAAGGTCCGGCCGCCGCCCGCCTGGGTCCGTGCCGGAACCGCGACGCTGGCCGGTGACGCGTTCCCGGCGGCGTCGCGTGCCTTGACCGTGAACGTGTACGCGGTGTCCGGCGCGAGGCCGGTGACGGATGCCGAAGTCCCGGCGACGCTCGTGGCGAGCGCGGAACCGTTGTAGACGTCGTACGCGGCGACGTCGCCGGTGGACGCGTCCCAGGCCAGCGAAACGCTGGTGGCCGTCGTGCCGGTGACCCGCGGGTTGGCCGGTGCGCCCGGCAGCGTCGTGCCGCCGCCGGTGACGAGCGTGAGCTGCCACTTGCCCAGGGCCTCGAGCACCGGCTGGAACAGGGACAGGTCGCCGTCGGACGGGTTGTCGACGCACTGGGACGGGCCGCCGTCGTGCAGGCCGGTGGCCTTGTCGCCGAGCAGCCAGCCGCCGCCGGAGTCGCCGCCGAGGGAGCACGCCGTCGTCCAGGTGAGGTCGTCGATGACCAGGCCGCCGCCGTAGTCGACGGACTTGTGCGTGTACTTCACTTCGCCGCATTGCCAGTGCGAGGTGTTGCCGGAGTGGCAGACGCGGTCGCCGACCATCGCCTCGGCCGCGCCGGACAGCGTGATCGCGGGCTGACCCCAGGTGTTGACCGACGCCGACAGGTTCCAGCCGGCCTCCGTCACCGCCACGACGCCCATGTCGCCTTCGCTGCCGTTGACGCTGTGCGTGCCGCCGACGTTCGACGTGCCGATGCGATTTTGCTGGCCCGAAGCGCCGTACGCGGCTTGGTCGCGGTCGTTCGTGCAGTGACCCGCGGTCAGGAAGTGCTTGGCACCGCCGGAATCCGTCACCGGGAAGCCGACCGAGCAGTTGCTTTCGCTGCCCGGCCACCACGGGTTCCCGGTCTGGATCGTGCCCGACTGCTGCCGCGGCGACGACGCCGTCTCGGTGATCCGGACCCCGAGTTCCCGCACGCGGGAAAGGAAACTCTCGGTCGCCGCGGTCTTCTTCGTCCGGTCGACGTCCACGCCCACCTCGTTGCCGCGAACGTCGACGCCCCAGCCGTAGACGCCGGGTACGCCGGTGCCGACCAGGGCGCGGACGGCCGCGTCGGTGCGGTCCAGC
>NZ_JAAGNB010000686.1:0-20508 GCF_010550475.1 Amycolatopsis sp. SID8362 | reverse complement strand
GGCCGCGGCGGCGGCCGGCACGGTGCCGAGGCCGGCCACCGCGACCGCGAACGCGGCGGCCGCGGTCAGCCACCTCCGGGATTTTCGGGCAGGGTGGAACATCGTTGAGACCTCCTGTGGGGGGACGGGGCTCAGCGGGTTCGGGAACGCGCCAGCAGGCGCTGGATCACCACGACGACGAGCAGGAAGGCCCCGCTCACCACCGTCTGGTAGTTGGAGTCGAGGGTGCCGATCTGGTTGATGACGTTCTGGATCAGCGTGCGCAGCAGCACGCCGACGAGCGTGCCGATGATCGTGCCGGCGCCGCCGGTGAGCAGCGTGCCGCCGATGACGACGACGGAGATCGCGTCCAGTTCGGTGCCGACCCCGATCACCGTGACGCCGGACTGCAGGTACGCGGCGGTCAGCACGCCCGCGAACCCGGCCAGCGCGCCGCTCAGGGTGTAGAGGCTGATCTTGGTGCGGGCCACCGGCAGGCCCATCAGCAGCGCGGACTGCTCGGCGCCGCCGATGGCGAACACCGACTGGCCGAACCGGGTGCGGCGCAGCAGGAGCCCGCCGAGCGCGAACAGGATGAGCGTCAGGTACACCGGGACGCCGACGCCGAAGATCGTGCCCTGGCCGAGCCAGAGGAACGCCGAGCCGGGGTCCACCTTGTACGTCGTCGAGCCTTCGGACGTCAGCGCGAGCAGGAGCCCCCTGGCGAACAGCAGGGACGCCAGCGTCACGATGAACGGCGCCATCCCGGTGCGCGCGATGAGCAGGCCGTTGACGAACCCGATCAGCGAACACACCGCCAGCGGCAGCAGGATCGCGACGACGAGCCCGTACTGCGCGCCCCACGCGGCGAGGACGCCGCCGAGCGCGTAGTTCGAGCCGACCGACAGGTCGATGCCGCCGGAGATGATCACGAACGTCATGCCGAGCGCGATCACCGCGAGGAACGAGCCCTGCAGCACCAGGCTGCGCAGGTTGTCCGCGGTGCCGAAGTGCGGGAACGCGAACCACGCCGCGGCGATGCCGAGCACGAGGACGACGGCCGCGCCCTGGCGCTGGAGGACACCCGCGAACGCGGCGTTGCGCGCGGCGGTCTGGGTGGTGGTCGCGGTCATCGGCTGCTCCGCTCGCGCGCGACGTACACCGCGACGACGATGATGGCCGCCTGGACCATCTGCGCGGTGGAGTCCGGCAGGTTGTGCTTGATCAGGGTCGCCTGGACGAGCTGCATGAGCAGCGCGCCGAACACGGTGCCGAGCACGCGGACCCGGCCGCCGGTCAGCGGCGTGCCGCCGACGACGACCGCGGTGATCGCGGACAGCTCCATGAGCAGCCCGACGTCGCTCGGGTCGCTGGCGCCCAGCCGCGACGTCGCCAGCACGCCGGCGATCGCGGCCAGCGCCCCGGAGATCACGTAGACGCTGATGAGCACGCGCTTCACCGGCAGCCCGGCCAGGGTGCTGGCCGAGCGGTTGCCGCCGACGGCGACCAGGTGCCGCCCGAACGTCGTGCGCTGGACGACCAGCCCGGCCAGCACCGCGAGCACGCCCGCGACGATCACCATGATCGGGACGCCGAGGACGTCACCGGTGCCCAGCTCCAGGAAGTCCGGGTTGCGCACCTGGACGAGCTGGCCGTGGGCGATCACCAGCGCGAGTCCCCGCCCGCCGACGAGCAGCGCCAGGGTCGCGATGATCGGCTGGATGCCCAGGTAGGCCACCAGGTACCCGCTGAACAGCCCGGACACGATCCCGGCGATGACGGCCACGAGGATCGCCATCAGCGGGCCCGCGCCGAGGTAGAGCGGGATGAGCGCGGCGGCGATCGCCATCACCGAGCCGACCGACAGGTCGATGCCTTCGGTGCCGATCACCAGCGCCATGCCGAGCGCGACGATGCAGACCGGCGCCGCCTGGACCAGCTGGGTGCGGAAGTTGGCCGCGGACAGGAAGTTCTCGGTGAACACGACGTTGAACAGCAGCAGCACGACGACGGCCAGGTAGACGCCGTAGTTCTGCAGCCACGCGGTGACTTTCGCGCGGTCGGGACTCTTGGTGAGAGTGGCGCTAGACATCGTTGTCACCCTCGGCTGCGATCGCGGTCAGTACGTTCTCTTCGGTGATGCCGTCGCCGGTCAGCTCGCCGACGACCGAGCCGTCGCGCAGCACGACCACGCGGTCGGAGCCGTCGATCAGCTCTTCCAGCTCGGACGAGATGAGCAGCACGCCGAGCCCTTCCTGCGCGAGCTCGTCGATCAGCGCCTGGACCTCGGCCTTGGCGCCGACGTCGATACCGCGCGTCGGTTCGTCGAGCAGCAGGATCTTCGGGCCGGTGGCGAGCCAGCGGGCGAGCAGCACCTTCTGCTGGTTGCCGCCGGACAGCTCGGACACCTTCTGCTCCGGGCTCGCGGCCTTGATGCGCAGGCGGTCCATGAAGATCTTCACGACCCGGTCCTGCTTGGCCTTGCTGACCAGGCCGAACGGCGAGAGCGTCGGCAGCGCGGCGAGCACGATGTTTTCGCGCACCGACAGGTTCGGGATGATCCCGTCGGTCTTGCGGTCCTCGGCCAGCAGCGCGATCCCGGCGCGCATGGCGGCCTTGATCTTGCCCTTCTTGAGCGGCTTCCCGGCCAGCAGCACGGATCCGCCGTCGAGGGGGAACGCGCCGACGATGGCCCGCGCCGTCTCGCTGCGGCCGGAGCCGAGCAGGCCGGCGAGGCCGACGACTTCGCCGGGCCGGATGCTCACCGAGACGTCGTGCAGCTTGCGCATGCCGGACAGGTTCTCCGCCTTGAGGAGCGGCTCGCGTTCGACTTCGTGTTCCTCGCCGAACGCCGTGACACCCTCTTCGCGGATCTGCTTGATCTCGCGGCCGAGCATCTTGGAGACCAGTTCGATGCGCGGGAGGTTCTTCAGCGGTCCGCTGTGGACGACCCGGCCGTCGCGCAGCACGGTGACGCTTTCGCAGACCCGGTACAGCTCGTCCATGCGGTGGCTGACGTAGACGATCGCGATGCCCTCGGCGTGCAGGCGGTTCAGCACCTCGAAGAGCGTCTCGACCTCGCGCGGCTCGAGCGACGACGTCGGTTCGTCCATGATGACGACCTTCGCGTCCGTCGAGACCGCGCGGGCGAGCGCGACCATCTGCTGCGCGCCGACGCCCAGGGTGTGCAGCGGCCGCTTGACGTCGTCTTCGATGCCGTAGCCCTTGAGCAGCTCGCGGGCGTCGGCGTACATCTTCGACCAGTCGACCAGGCCGGCCTTCGTGCGCGGTTCGCGGCCGAGGAAGACGTTGCCCGCGATGCTCATCAGCGGGACGAGGTTGACCTCCTGGTAGATCGTGGAGATCCCGGCGCGCTGCGCGTCGATCGGGCGCTTGAACGCCACCGGCTCGCCGAGGTGGCGCACCTCGCCCTCGTCGGGCTGGTAGACGCCGGTGAGCACCTTGATCAGCGTGGACTTGCCGGCGCCGTTCTCGCCGACCAGCGCGTGCACCTCGCCCGGCCGCAGCGCGAAGCTGACGTCGTCGAGCGCGAGAGTGCCGGGGAACCGCTTGGTCACCCCGGCCACCTCGAGCACCGGTGCGGTCGTCATGGTGACGTCCTCTTCGGTGGCTGCCGTCATCAGTACGCGTTCCCGACCTTCTGGGCCGCGTTGGTCTCGTCGTACTGGTCGTCGGTGATCACGATGCTGGCGGGGATGGCCTCGCCGGCCTCGAACTTCTGCAGCGTCTGGAAGGCCAGCGGGCCGAAGCGCGGGTTCGACTCGATCACGGCGTTGTAGCTGCCGTCGGCGATCAGCTGCACGGCGTTGCGGGTGCCGTCGATCGAGACGACCTTGACGTCCTTGCCCGGCGTCTTGCCCGCGGTCTTGAGCGCGTTGACCGCGCCGACGCCCATTTCGTCGTTCTCGGCGTAGACGGCGGTGATGTCCGGGTGGCTCTGGATGAGCTGCTCCATCACGGCCTGGCCCTTGGACCGGTCGAACTCGCCGGTCTGCTCGGCGACCACGGACAGCCCGGTCGTCTTCGCCAGCTCGTCCTTGAAGCCCTGGGTGCGGTCGGTGGTCACGTTGTTGCCCGAAGAGCCGAGCAGGATCGCGACCTTGCCGGTGCCGCCCGTCGCCTTGACCATGGCCTGCGCCGCGCGCTTGCCCTGCTCGACGAAGTTCGAGCCGATGAAGGTCAGGTAGTCGGTGCAGGGCTGCGAAGTCACCTTGCGGTCGATGGTGACGACCGGGACCTTCTTGGCCTTCGCCGCGTCGAGGGCGGGCTGGAGGCCGTCGGAGTTCAGCGGCGCGACGACGAGCAGCTGCGCGCCCCGGTCGAGCATCGACTTGATGTCGCTGATCTGCTTGTTGAGGTCGCTCTGGGCGTTGGTGACGAGCAGCTTGTCGCTCGCGATGCCGAGCTTGGCGGCTTCGTCCTTGATGGACTGCGTCTCCGCGATCCGGAAGGGGTTGGCTTCCTTTTCGGACTGGGAGAAACCGACCACGGCGGTCTTGAGGTCGACCTTGGCGTACCCGGTCTTCTCGAGCGTGCAGCCGTCCGCGCTGGGTGCGACGGACTGGGCGCTGGCGGCGGGTCCGCCGCCGCTGGAGGGAGCGGCCGGGGTCTCTTCCCTGCTGGTGCAGGAGGTGAGCGCGAGCGCGGCGGCGGCCGCGGTGGCGGCGACCAGAAGGGGACGGGGGGAGAGCGGCACGGTGACTCCTCGGGCAGCGTCGGTGGTGGCCCGCTCACCGGGGTGATCGGAGTCACCGCGGGAGCCTTGAGGTACTTTTTACATCGTTGGAACAACGTTGTAAACCGGCAAATTATCGCTATGCTTCGTGCTCACCACCTGAGAAGGAGCCGCCCGTGACCGTGACGCTCAAGGACGTCGCCACGCTCGCCGGAGTGTCGGTGAAGACGGTGTCGAACGTCGTGAACGGCTACGCCTTCGTCAAGCCGGAGAACCGGCGGCGGGTGGAGGAAGCGCTGGCGGCCACCGGGTACCGGCCCAACGTCGGGGCGCGGAACCTGCGCCGCGGCCGCACGGGGTTCCTGGCGCTGATGGTGCCGGAACTGTCCATCCCGTACTTCGGCGAGCTGGCCGGCCTGGTCATCACGGCCGCCCAGAAGCGCGGCTGGAGCGTCCTGATCGAACAGACGCAGGGCACGCGGTCCCGGGAGCGCGAGACGCTGTCGTCGCTCGGCCCGCACCTGGTCGACGGGGCACTGGTGCACCCGGAAGCCCTGGAGGCGGCGGATTTCCCGTCCCCGGGCGAGATCCCGCTGGTGATGCTGGGCGAGCACGCGGTGGACGTGCCGATCGACCACGTGGCGATCGACAACGTCCTGGCGGCGCAGACGGCGGTGTCGCACCTGGCGTCCTTGGGGCGGACGCGGATCGCGGCCATCGGCCGGAATCCCGCTCGTGGGACGTCTTCGCAGCGGTTGGCGGGGTACCGGGCCGGTCTGGTCGCGGCCGGATTGTCCTATTCGGACTCGCTGGTGGCGCCGGCGGAGAAGTGGCACCGGTCGGTGGGCGCGGCGGCGATGCGGTCGTTGCTGGGGTCGGCGTCGCCGCCGGACGCGGTGTTCTGCTTCAACGACCTGCTGGCGATCGGTGCGATGCGAGCGGTGGCGGAACTGGGGCTGCGGGTGCCGGAGGACGTGGCCATCGTGGGCTTCGACAACAACGAGGAGAGCGCCTTTTCGCTGCCTTCGCTGACGACGATCGCCCCGGACAAGGCGGCGCTGGCGGAGGCGGCGATCGACCTGGTGCACCGGCGGATCACGGGGGACAAGGCGTTGCCGGCGCAGGACATCCAGACGCCGTTCGCCTTGGAGGTGCGGGAAAGCACGCGCGGCCGGTGACGTGGGAACTGCTCAGCCGATCGCGGCGTGGTGCTGCACGCCCAGCTGGGGGTTCGGCGACCGGCGGTTCCCGATGATGCTGTTCGACCCGACGCGGATCGTGCAGGTCGCCGAGGATGAGCCGTACTACGACACGAACGTGGTCGTGGTGCCGGAGGTGACGCGGGAGGCGGCGGACGAGGAGATCGCCCGGCTGGCGGCGGAGGGCCGGTTCGACTGGCTGCTTTCACCGGCGCCGGTGGGAGCGGGCGCTTGGTCGGTGTCGGGTGGTGAGCTGGCCTTCGGGGAACGGCGGTTCGCGTTGCGGGTCTACTCGCCGGAGGAGCTGGCGGTCGCTCTCGGGTGGGCGGATCTGGAGGCCACCCGTTGGTTCGGGAATCGCCCCCGGCCTACGCGGTTCTACGCGGAGAACCTGCTGGTGCTGCCGTCTTCGGATGCGGAGTCGGTGGGGGATGCGGTCGCGCGGCTGGCCGCGGACGGGTCTTTGGCCTGGCTGCTGGAGTGATCAGCAGGGTGCGACGGCGCCGGTCTCTCCGGCCGCGCACCAGCCGGGGTGGGTGGCGAGCCACGCGTCCCGTTCGCGGAGGACTTGGTCTTGGGTGAGTCCCCGGGCGGCGTTGAGGCAGCTGCCGGTTTGACAGTCCTCGGCTTTGGGACGGGTGGCCGGGGCTTTGCGCGCCGGCGCGGTGGTGGTCTCGGTGACGGTGACGGTGACGGTGGTGGTCGCTGTCTCGGTGAGGGTCACGGGTGCCGCGGTGACGGTGACCGGCACCGGTGCCGGCTGCGCGGCGGGCGTCGTGGCGCAGGAGCCGACCAGGACGGCGGCGGCCAGGAGTCCGGTCGCGAGGGCGGGAAACCGCATGTTCGGCAGCTTTCGGGCGCGGGGATTCGTGCCCCTCCACGATCGGGTCCGGCGCATCGGGGGAGTAGGGCCGTTGGGCCTGCCATCGGTGCGGAGCCGTGCCGGGTCAGCGGGTCGGCCAGTGCCAGGACGGGCGGTCCAACCTTCCCTGCCCCACCAGTTTCGTCTCCCCGTACTCCTTCTTCAGCTCCACCATCCCCACCTCTGCCACCTCGGACAGCGCCCGGATCAGCAGGCTCGCGTGCGAAACCACCACCACCTGCGTCTCCTTCGCCGCCGTGGCGATCAAGACCGCCAGGGCCGGGAGGAGGTCCGGGTGCAGGCTCGTCTCCGGCTCGTTCAGCACCAGCAGCTCCGGGGGCCGCGGGGTCAGCAGGGCGGCCACCCACAGGAGGTAGCGCAGCGTTCCGTCCGACAGCTCCGCCGCCGAGAGCGGGCGCAGCAAGCCGTGCTGGTGGAAGCGGACTGACAGCGATCCGTCGGTGGATGCCACCGAGAGGCGTGAGCCGGGGAAGGCCGCGTCCACCAGGGATTCCAGTTCCGCGGCGCGGCCCACTTCGATGATCGCGGTCGGCGAGCAGCGAAGCCGGTCGCAGGACCGGGCCGGACCAGACCGCTTCGCGTTTGAACTCCGGGTCCAGGTTGAACGCCGTCTTGGCCGGGACCGGCAGGCCGAGGTCGAGGGCGTAGCCGAACTCGTCGCCCGCGAAGCCCAGACGGAGGCCGACCGCTTTCGAGCGGACCGTGCCCTGGACCGGGGTACGGCCTTCGCGCACCGCGCGGCCGATCGTTTCCGGGCCGGCCCACAACGTCGACGGCAGACCGCCTTCGCGGGCCAACGCCGCCACCGCGCCGTTGCGGGACGCGTCCGCCAGCAGGCGCAACGCGCGGTAGAGGCTCGACTTGCCGCTGCCGTTCGGGCCGGTGACCACGGTCAGGCCGGACAGCGGCAGCACGAGATCGCGCAGCGAGCGGTAGTTCGCGACGGCCAGCGTGGTCAGCATGCCTCGAACCTAACCGCCACCCCCGACAAAACGCGGGGGCGGCGAAGAAGGCTTCGACGCACGAAGGCCGCACCGGGCGTTCCCGGTGCGGCCTCCCCCGACGACGTCAGACGCGGGTCACTTGACCGGCATCGTCACTTCGTAGACGCGGGTCGGCGCCTTGCGCGCGCCGGCGAACCCGTTGGCCCACAGGGATTCCACCTGCGAGGACTCTTCGGCGTTCGGGTTGGCGTTGGTGCAGGACGGGCCTGGGCCACCGCCCGACATCAGCTCCGAGCACGGGCCCTCGTAGTGGTCCGGCAGGCCGAGCGCGTGCCCGGTCTCGTGGGCCGCGATGCGGGTCTGGTTGTACTGCTCGGCCTGGGTGTAGTCGATGAAGATCGTGCCGCTGCCGTGGCCGTCGGTCTGGGCGTACGAGCCGCGCGGGTCGTTGCCCTCCGTGTAGTGCAGCGTGGCGCCCGAGGAGCTCTCCTCGAGCTTGACGTTCGACACCGCCGCGTTCCAGTTCGCCGCGCCCGCGTTGATCACGTCGCGGAAGGTGGGGGCGTCCGAGGTGTCGTAGTAGACGACCGTGGCCGCTTCCGGGGCGGCGAAGGCCGGGCCGGCCGTCAGCGGGGTCGCGATCATCGCCAGTGCGACGGCGGCACCGGGCAGCAGGTACTTCCTGGACATCGGAACGACTCCTTGCCGTGGGTAATTTGCCGGGTTTGCGCGCGCTGGGTGTCGAACTTACGGAATCGTCCGGCTCTTGTGACCCGACTTTCGTACTGCGCTGCGAACGGTGAATTACCAACCATGGCGGAGTCTTGACATGCGTGATCGCGCATACGATGATGCGCCGTTCGGCTCAGCCGACCGGGTCGGCCAGCGGGATCTCGCCCTGGCTGAGCCAGGAGCCGCGCCACGCCAGATCGTCCCTGACCAGGGTTTTCCCGCAGTTGTCGCATTTCTCGCCTGGCCGCGTGAGCTGCCCGCAGGCGGCGTGGACCAGTTGCATCGGGCCGTACGCGTTTTCGGTCGAAGTGTGCGCGTCACCCCATGCGCCGAGGGCGTGCAGCACCGGCAGCGCGTCCGAGCCGGCCGGCGTCAGGCGGTACTCGTGGCGGGTGCGGCCGCCGTCGCGGTAGGGGAGCTTCGTCAGCAGCCCGCGCTCGACGAGCTTGGCCAGGCGGGTCGTCAGCACGTTGTCGGCGATGCCGAGCTGACCGCGGAAGTCCTCGAACCGGGTGGTGCCGGCGGTCGCGTTGCGCAGGATCAGCAACGTCCACGGCTCGCCGAGGATGTCGGCGGCGCGGGCGATCGGGCAGGAGTTGTCCTCCCACGTGGTGCGGCGGCTCATGTGTGCTCCCTCCTACCTGGCTTGCTCGGAGCAAGTCTACGCCGTACAGTCGGCCACAGCTAGCTTGCAACGAGCAAGCCAGGTGCGAGAGGAGTTCGTCATGGACATCAAGGGTGCGGTCGCGCTGGTCACCGGGGCCAACCGCGGACTCGGCCGCAAGTTCGCCGAAGCGCTGCTGGAGCGGGGCGCGGCGAAGGTGTACGCGGCCGCCCGGAACCCGGAGTCGGTCGACCTGCCGGGTGTGGTGCCGCTGCGCCTCGACGTGACCGATCCGGCGTCGATCCGGGAAGCGGCCGCGATCGCGGGGGACGTCACGCTGCTGGTGAACAACGCCGGCTCGTCGACCGGGTCGACGCTGCTCGGCGGGAAGCTGGAGGACATCCGGCTCGAGATGGACACGCACTACTTCGGCACGCTGGCCGTGACGCGCGAGTTCGCGCCGATCCTCGAGCGCAACGGCGGCGGCGCGGTCCTCAACGTCCTGTCGGTGCTGTCGTGGTTCACCGCGCCGCAGGTCGCGGCCTACTCCGCGGCGAAGTCGGCGGCCTGGTCGCTGACCAACGCGCTGCGCCTGGAGCTCGCGCCGCAGCAGACGCAGGTGACCGCGCTGCACGTCGGCTACATGGACACCGACATGGCCAAGCACGTCGAGGGCCCGAAGGTCGACCCCGCGCTGGTGGCCGGGCTCGCCCTCGACGGCGTCGAAGCGGGCCGGTTCGAGGTGCTCGCCGACGACGTCACCCGGAACGTGCGCGCCGGGCTGTCCGGCGAGCTGCCCGGGCTGTACCCCGCGCTGGTTTCCTGACCATTCGGAATGCGGTTTCCGGCACCCCGGAATACCGGCCGGGTTCACCCGGGCGTATGAATGTGCGGGTGCCGGAGAACGCCGCGGCCGGAATCGGCCGAACGAGGAACCGCTGGGGCGAAGGCGAACGGCTGCGCGGGGAAATCCTGGAAGCGGCGGGCCGGCTCCTCGCCGAGCTCGGCGGCGAGGACGGGTTGACGATCCGCGGTGTGGCGCGGGCCGTCGGCATCGCCCCGGCGAGTATCTACCAGCATTTCTCCGATCGTGCGGAATTGGTGCGCGGGCTCCTCGACCACGAATACGCGCGGCTGGCCGAATCGATGCGCGTCGCCGAGGAGTCGCTAGGGGAAACCGACGTCGTCGGCCGCATCCGCGCACAGATTCACGCCTACTGCGCCTTCGCGATGCGGAATCCGGGGCACTACCGCCTGATGCTCGCGAACGGCGCGTCCGAACTGGAGGCGGGAGCGCGCCCGAAAGGCCCGCTCCTGGACGTGATCGACCGGCTGACGGCGGGCTTCGAGCGCTGCGTCGAGGCGGGCCACGAGCTGCGGGTCACGCCGGGTCGCGCGGCGGCGGTGGTGTTCGTCGGGGCGCACGGGCGGGTCGCGTTGTTCCACAGCGCGTTGAACCGGACCGGGGCCGAGCTGGTGGAGCCGTTCGTGGACGAACTCGTGTCGCTGGTGTTCGCCTGATCGGCGGGGTGGCAGGGTTGTGCCGCGTTTCCGATGACCGGGCGGTGTCCCTTCGACCCGCCCGCCGAGCTGGGCGAGCTGCCACCGGTTTCGCGAGGTCATCCGCGCGGGCGAAGGCATCATCGCGGCGGGCGACGTCGCGAACCGCGACGAAGCCGTGTTCGAGCACGCCGACCGCCTCGACGTGACGGGCGAAGCCCGCCACCACGTGGCCTTCGGCTACGGCGGGCACCAGTGCCTCGGCCGGACGCCGGCGCGAGTCGAGCTGCAGGTGGTGTACGGGATGGCGTTCAAGGACGACATGCTCGTTTACGGCGTGCACAGCCTGCCGGTCACGTCGTGACGCGGCTCAGCCGAGCTTTTCCCGCGCGTCGGCCAGGTCTTCCGGGGTCGGGGCGTCGTCCTGGGTCAGCTTGCGCCGCCAGTAGCCGGTGAACTCGATGGCGCTCTTGGCCAGGCCCCGCTCGACGAGGTGCCGGCGCAGGGCGCGGACGGTCGACGCCTCGCCGCCCAGCCAGGCCGCCGAGCTTTCCGGCAAGGCCGTCTCGCGCACCGCTTCCAGCAGGCGGCTGCCGTGCTCGGCGCCGTCCCGGTGCACCCACCGGACGTTCGGCAGCTCCTGTTCCTCGCCCGCGTCCGCCACTTCGACGAACGCCAGCACGTTGTCCACTTCGGACAGCAGGGTGGCGATCGCGGGCAGCGCCGTCTCGTCCCCGGCGAGCAGCACCGTGTCCGCCGCTGGGACCGGACGGCGGTAGGCCGCGTCCGGGCCGTAGCGGCCGAGGACCTGGCCCGGTGCCGCGGACCGGGCCCAGGCCGTGGCCGGGCCCGCCTCGCCGGGGTGCAGCACGAAGTCGACGTCGATCGTGTCGCCGTCGCGGCCGCGCACGGTGTAGCTGCGCATCAGCGGGCGCTCGTTCTCGGGGATCGCGAGGTACGCCTGGTACCAGCGCATGAGGTCGCCGTCGGCCGCGGGCAGCCGCACCGGGCGGCCCGGCGGCGGGAACAGGAGCTTGAGCTGCTGGTCCGGCCACGGCTCCAGCTCGTCGAGGCCGTCGCCGGTGAAGGTGACGCGGGCGGTGCGCGGGGTCACGCGCCGCACCGCGGTCACTTCGAGCAGTCCGGTCGGGTTCACGGCTTCCCCAGGTATTCGCGCAGGTGGCGGGCCGTGAGTGTGGCGGCGTTCTCGACCAGCGCGGCCGGCGTCCCTTCGAACACCACGCGTCCGCCGTCGTGCCCGGCGCCCGGGCCGAGGTCGATCAGCCAGTCGGCGTGGGCCATCACGGCCTGGTGGTGCTCGATCACGATCACCGTGTTGCCCGCGTCGACGATCCGGTCCAGCAGCGCCAGCAGCTGGTCGACGTCGGCGAGGTGCAGGCCGGTGGTCGGCTCGTCGAGGATGTAGGTCGAGCCCTTCTCCGCCATCCGGATCGCCAGCTTGAGCCGCTGCCGTTCGCCGCCGGAGAGCGTGGTCAGCGGCTGGCCGAGCGTCAGGTAGCCGAGGCCGACGTCGGCGAGCCGGTCGAGCACCGTCCGCGCGGTGCCACCGGCGAAGAACTCGCGCGCTTCGGCGACGGACATCCCGAAGACCTCGCTGATGTTCTTGCCCCGCAGCTCGTAAGTCAGGACCTTCGGCGTGAACCGGCGGCCCTCGCACTCCTCGCAGACCGACGCGACGCCGGCCATCATCGCCAGGTCCGTGTAGATCACGCCGAGGCCCTTGCACTTCGGGCAGGCGCCTTCGGAGTTGGCGCTGAAGAGGCTCGCCTTGACGCCGTTGGCCTTGGCGAAGGCGGCGCGGATCGGGTCGAGCAGGCCGGTGTAGGTGGCCGGGTTGGACCGGCGCGACCCGCGGATGGCGGACTGGTCGACCACGACGACGCCGTCGCGGTGCGCCAGCGAGCCGTGGATCAGCGAGCTCTTGCCGGACCCGGCCACGCCGGTCACGACGGTCAGCACCCCGAGCGGGACGGCCACGCTGACGTCACGCAGGTTGTGCAGCTTCGCGCCGCTGATCTTCAGGTGGCCTGCCGGTTCGCGGACGTGCTCCCGCAGCGTGACGCGGTGGTCGAGGTGGCGCCCGGTGAGCGTGCCGGACGCGCGCAAGCCGTCGAGGTCACCGGCGTAGCAGAGCCGCCCGCCGTCGGTGCCCGCGCCGGGCCCGAGGTCGACGACGTGGTCGGCGATCCCGATCGTTTCGGGTTTGTGCTCGACGACCAGAATGGTGTTTCCCTTGTCCCGCAGGCAGAGCAGGAGGTTGTTCATCCGCTCGATGTCGTGCGGGTGCAGCCCGACGGTCGGCTCGTCGAAGACGTACGTGACGTCGGTGAGGCTGGAACCGAGGTGCCGCACCATCTTCACGCGCTGCGCCTCGCCGCCGGAGAGCGTCGCGGACTCGCGGTCGAGCGAGAGGTAGCCGAGGCCGATCTCGACGAGCGAGTCGAGGGTGTCGCGCAGGTTGCCCAGCAGCGGGCGGATCGACGGCGCGTCGAGGGACCGGACGAAGTCGGCGAGGTCGCTGATCTGCAGTGCGGCGCAGTCGGCGATGTTCTTGCCGTCGATCTTCGCCGACAGCGCGGCCTGGTTCAGCCGCGCGCCGCCGCACTCGCCGCAGGTCTTGAAGGTGGCGGCCTTCTCGATGAACGCGCGCAGCTTCGGCTGCAGCGACTCGACGTCCTTGTGCAGGTAGAGCCGCCGGACCTTCACCGCAAGGCCCTCGTAGGTGACGTTGGTCTTGCCGACCTTCACCTTGCAGGAGTCCTTGTGTAGCAGGGCGTCGAGCTGCTCCGGCGTGAAGTCGCGGATCTTGGCGTCGGGGTCGTAGAAGCCGGAGGAGAGGTAGGTCTGCACGTACCACGTGTCCGGCGTGAAGCCCGGCACCTGGATCGCGCCTTCGTGGAGGGAGAGGTCGAAGTCGAGCAGGGCGTCGACGTCGAGGTCGGACACGCGGCCGAGGCCTTCGCAGGTCGGGCACATGCCTTCGGGCAGGTTGAAGCTGAAGGCGCCGGACGTGCCGACGTACGGCTCGCCGAGCCGGGAGAAGGCGATCCGCAGCATCGCGTAGGCGTCGGTCGCGGTGCCGACGGTGGAGCGCGAGTTGGCGCCCATCCGCTCCTGGTCGACGACGATGGCCGCGCTGAGGTTCTCCAGCAGGTCGACGTCCGGGCGCGACAGGCTCGGCATGAACGACTGGAGGAACGCGCTGTAGGTCTCGTTGATCAGCCGCTGGGACTCGGCCGCGATGGTGCCGAAGACCAGGGACGACTTGCCGGAGCCGGACACGCCGGTGAACACCGTGAGCCGGCGCTTCGGGATGTCCAGGTCGATGCCGGTCAGGTTGTTCTCCCGGGCCCCCCGGACCTCGATCACGTCGTGGGTGTCGGCGGCCCGCCTGGGTGAAGTCATACCGTCCTTCTTGATACTTTAGGCTGTAAAGTGATTCTTCAGGCTACATTACTTTAGGGTGTAAGGAGTCGGCAAGGTGGTCGTCTTCGCGGGTCAGGGCGACGCCCGCCGGTCCATGGAACTGCTGTGGGGGCCGAAGGTGGGCGCCCCGCGCACCGGCCCGGGCCCCAAACCGGGCCTGTCCGTCGAGGCGATCGTGTCGGCGGCGATCGAGATAGCGGACGCCGAGGGCATGCCGGCGCTGTCGATGCGTTCGGTCGGCGAGCGCCTCGGCCGGACGGCGATGGCGTTGTACACGTACGTGCCGGGGAAGACCGAGCTGGTCGATTTGATGTATGACCGGGCGTTGGCTGAGCTGCCTTCGTCGTATTCGTCGTCTTCCGGGTGGCGTTCCGCTGCTTTGGCGCTGGCGGATGCGTTGTGGGATCTGCACTTGCGGCATCCGTGGCTGTTGCAGGTGTCACCGGCGCGGCCGGTGCTGGGGCCGGGGGAGTTCCACGTGCAGGAGACGTTGTTGTCTGTGTTGTCGGCGACCGGTTTGCCGCTGTCGCGGGTTCGGTGGGTGGTGTCGGCGCTGTTCAACATCGTGCGGGGCTCGGTTCAGGCTGCGGCGGAGTCCCGGCAGGCTGCGGCTGAGACGGGGCAGTCTGAGGAGGATTGGTGGTACGCGCGGTCGGCGTTGCTGGGTGAGCTGGTGCCGGATCTGGCGGGGCGGTTTCCGACGGTGGCTCGGTTGGGGCAGGAGCCGGTGGACGCGGAGGAGCCTTATTTGGAGCGGGAGGCGCGGTTGTCGTTCGAGGCCGGGATGGAGTTGCTGCTGGACGGGGTGGAGGCGGCGATCGTCCGGGCTGGGTGACTGGTCGTTGTACGTGTCCTCGGCTGGCGAGCCGCGCGGGGCTCGGCGGCGACGCTGCGGTACCCGGCCGAGGTTGAGGGGCCGGCTTTCGCGGAACTATGTGGTGTCGCGGCTCTATTGTTCGGCGGCCGAGTCCGATGGGGCGGCGGTAGCGGGGGCGGATCAGTGTTGCTTGGTCCAGGATCTGGCCGGCTGGGTGTATCCCGTGGGGAGATGGCTCCCCGATCATCAGGGGGCGGCGGTGCTGCTGCCGATGCCAGGGACCTCGGTGAGAGGTGACGAGGATCGGAACTGGCTGGGCGGGCGTGGTTGCCGAAGTAGTCGTAGCCGCGGATTGCGGACGTGGGTGTAGGCCCGTAGCCGGTGGCTGCGGGCCTGTCCCGTGTTCAGGCTGCGAATGGCAGGGGCTGATGGATGTTGTTGCGCCTGGGTTTTCGGTGTTTGTCCAGGAACCGTGGCGGCAGGAACTCCGGGTGGCCGTCAGTAGCGATGCGGACTTGCCAGCCCGAGCGGTGCAGGAGCCGGTGGTGGTGACCGCACAACAGAACCAGGTTCGCCAGGTCGGTGAGACCGCCGTCGGCCCAGTGCCGGATGTGGTGGCCCTGGCAGTGGCGGGGTGGGCGGTGGCAGCCGGGGAAGGCGCAGCCGCGGTCGCGGAGGAACAGGGCGCGGCGTAGGCCGGGGCTGATCAGGCGGCGGGCGCGGCCCAAGTCCATAGGCTCGCTGGCGGAACCCAGGACGGCGGGGATCAGCTTGCAGTCGCAGGCGTGCAGGCGGGCTTCGGCAGCTGTGATGACGCCGGTGTCGCCGAGGGTGGCCGTGCCGCGTCCGGATTTCAGATCCGCCAGGGAGACCGCGACCATCACGTGGACGCGTTCCCCGGCTTGGGCGGGGAGGTCGGGGGAGTTCAACGCGAGGTCGACCGCGTCGGAGAAGGCGTCGCCGTAGCGTTCCTGTGGGGAGCGGAGGTCGTCGGTGCCGCGGCGTTCCGCGAGCGCGTCGAGGAGGGCGCTGGCGCGGGTGCCGGTCTCATCGTCGAACCGGCCGGTGAGTTCCCAGCTCCCGGTGCGTCTTCGGCGCAACGACAACTCGCGCGCGCGGGGGTGGCGGGTTCGGTGTCCTCGGGTGCGGGGCCGTCGGGGTCGAGGTGGGCCAGGATCCGGGCACCCAGGGCAGCCACCTGCTTGTGACCGGCGTCGGCGGCGAAGGCGAGCAGGTCGGCCTCGGCGGTGTCGCGGTGAGGGGCGGGGATCCGGGAGACAGCGTCGATGATGGTGTCGATCATCGGGGTACTCAAGGAACCGGTGAGAGCGGCGGCGCCGGTGGCCGGAGCAACAGCGGGGGTGGCGTCGAGAGTGTGGGCGGGGTGCAGGGCTTGGGCGCGGGCGATGGTGCGTCTGGCAGCGGCGTACGGGACGTCGGCCAGGTGCTCGTAGAGGCGCGCGGTGGTGCGGTATCCGAAGAGTTCCTGAACCCCGCGGGATTCGATTTCCACCAGCAGCGCACCGATTTCCGCCTCGGCGGACCGCACCACGGTGAGCAGCGAAACGATGCGGTCGGCCAAGGCCTCCGCGTCCGCTTGCCACACCGTTTCTCTGTCCACACCCCAAGATTACCGGGCGTAGGAACACATGTTCATCACTCGATCAGGTGGGCTTCGATCAAGAACCTCGTCGTGTGGGCGACGAACGGTCCGTCGCGCTCGATCAGCTCGTGCAGTTCGCGCAGCTTCGGGAGGTACTGCTCCACCGTGAAGCCCGGCACCATCCAAATCACCTTGCGCAGGAAGTAAACCACCGCACCGATGTCGAAGAACTCCGTGCGCAGGGACTCCGAACGCAGGTCGACCACCTCGAAGCCTGCCGCCGACGCCGCCTCGACCGCGTGGGACGGGTCGCGGGTTTCGCGGGCCGAAAGTGGTTGCGGGCCAAGGAAGAACTCCACCAGCTCGAACACGCTCGCCGGGCCGACCTGCTGCGAAAAGAACGTCCCGCCGGGGCGTAGGACGCGGGCGATCTCCGGCCACGGGGTCGTCACCGGGTGGCGGCTGGAGACCAGGTCGAACACGTCGTCGGCGAACGGGAGGTCCGATGTGGACACCACGGTGACGCCGCGCGGACGCAGGCGGGCCGATGCGCGGGCAATGTTCGGGGGCCAGGACTCCGTCGCCACCATCAGGGGTGGCAGTGAGGGGCAGCCGTTCAGGACTTCGCCGCCGCCGGTTTCCAGGTCCAGGGCCGATTCGACCTGTGCCAGGCGCTCGCCGAGCAGGCGCTGGTAGCCCCAGGACGGGCGGGCCTCCGTGGCTCGGCCGTCGAGCCAGGAGAAGTCCCAGCCGTCGATCGGGGCCGCGTCGGCTTCGGCTACCAGGGTCTCGAAGCGCGAGCGGCGAACCGGGGGCGGGGGAACGGGTTTGGCCAGGGTGACCGCGGCGAACGGCACCACGACCGGGCCTCGGCGGGTGTCCACCGTGCACGTCGATGCGTCGCGGGCCACCAGGTCGCCGAGTGCGTCGGTGAAGCCGCCCTCGATGCGGTAGCGGACCACGACGCGGGTGCCCAGTGGCAGGTCGCGGAGCAGCTTCACAGGCGCGCGCTCAGCTCGTCGTCGGACGGCTCGACCAGGAAAGTTCCGTCGTCCCAGACGATCGTGGGGATGCGGCGGGCGCCGCCCTGCAGGTCGCGGACCCGGGCTTCCGCGGCCGCGTCGGCCTCGACGTCCACGTAGGAATACTCGATGCCGCGGCCGTCGAGCAGGGCGCGGCTGCGCTTGACGTCCGGGCACCAGGATGCGCCGTACACCGTCAGACTCATGAAACGACCTCCGAAACTGCTGGGGAAACCGGTGCGGGGTGGCCCAGGTCCGTGAGCCAGCCGCGGAACACCCGGTGCAGGGCCTCGGCCCCGACGACCTCACCGGGAAAACCGAACTCTCGCGGGTGCACGACGAAGCCGCGCTGCTGCGGACCGCCGAGGCCGCCGTGCGAGCCCACGTGGGTCTCGAACGGGGAGGCCTGGTCCGAGTCCGGGTCGTAGCGGCTGTTGATCATGACGTCCGCGCAGTGCGGGAACGTGTCGACGCGGCGGATCAGGTCCGCCGCGTGCGGGCCGTACGGGAGCAGCGGGTCCTCGCCGATCACGACGCCCGTCGCGAGGCGGTGCAGGCCGTCGCGGCCGAGCACCACCGGGCCGAACTCGCGGCTGCGGACCAGCAGGAATCCGACGCCGGGGTGGTCCACCAAGGACGGCAGCAGGTCGGGGAACTCGCGCTCGATCGTCTCCAGTTCGACGCGGCCTTCGTGCTCGGTGAACGACACCATCGCGAGGTGCCCGGACACCACCGCGACCACGCCTGGCGCGACCCGGGTGACCGCGCCGGGGGAGCCGGACGCCGTGCGCGGGCGGTCTTCGGCGCACTCCGCGTCCTCCACGCGGGCGCGCAGCCGGCGTGCGATCAGGCCGCCGCTCTTCGTCGCCTCCGCCAGCGCGGCGTTGATCTGCCAGCTTTCCGCCTGGCGCCGTTTGCCGGCCAGCGCGGACGGCGAACCGCCACACAGGCGGCCGACGTACGCCTCGATCGTCTCGCCGAACCGCCGGGAGAACGCCTGGCCCTGCGTCTGCCCGTGGTCCGACAGCGCCACGACGTGGTAGCGGCGCGGCGCGAGCCGCGAAGCCCGATGCAGCCGCGCGATCTGCTGGTCGATCGAACGCAGCACCGACAGCGTGTCGAAGCGCTCGATGCCGGAGTGGTGCGCGACCTCGTCGTAGCCGAGGAAGTCCGCGTACACGACCGGGCGGCCGGCGAGCATGTCGCCGAGGATCGCCGACACGACGACGTCGCGCGCGATCACCGTCGTGCCCGGGCGAGCCAGTGGGTACCAGCCGCCGCGCGGGACCCGCGGCACGACCCCGGCGCGGCGCTGGCGCACCGCCGCGTTGATCTCGCGGAAGACGTCGGTCAGCGCGACGGCGAACGTGCGCAACGCGTTGACCGGGTTCGCGAAGTAGGCGTAGTAGCCCGCGCCGAGCCGGTCGCGGTGGCGGCGCAGCAGCTTCTTCGGGACCAGCACCGGGATCGAGCTCATGGTGAGGCTGACGTGGTCCGCGTCGCCGGAGAAGAGGTTGCCGCGGCTCGCGCCGTCGCCGGAGAGCAGGCCGCGGCCGTCGGAATGCCGCCGCTCGATCTCGGCCGCGTCGGTCGGGTGCGCGCACGCCATCACGTGGTCGCGGTCCTTTTCGTACCAGCGGAAGCCGAGGATGTCGTGGTTGGAGCCGTGCAGGATGCCGCAGACGCTCGCGCCGGTCTGCGAGCTCCAGTCGGTGTGCCACCGCGCCAGCGAATGGCTGTCCTCGGCGAGCCACGCGGCGAACGTCGGCATGTCGCCGTCGCGGATCGCGCGGCGGACGGTGTCGTAGCCGAGGCCGTCGATCTGCAGGAAGACCACGCCCGGCGGCTGGTCGGCGGCGACGTCGGCGGGGGTGTGGCGACGGCGGCGCCGGGCGGCGCGGCGGAAGAAGATCTCGTCCTCGTCGATCGCGAGCAGGCTGGAGATGAGCGCGCCGACGGCGGCCATGCCGAGGGTGACGAGCACGGCGCTGCGGAAGTCGGCCACCTCGACGCCGGGCACCGTGCGGAACACCGCCAGCGTGCCCGCGCCGAGCAGCAGGAACCCGAAGAGCCCGAAGGTGAAGAAGGCCAGCGGGTAGGCGATCCGCATCACGAGCGGCCAGACCACGCCGGCGAGCAGCCCGAGCAGCAGCGCGCACACCGTCGGCTGCCACCAGTGCGGCATCCGGAAGCCCGGCAGGAGGACGTCGAGCAGGCGAAGCGCGCCGGTCACCGCGGCCCAGACCAGCAGGATCCGGGCGACGGCGCGGCCGCCGCGCAGCAGCCTGCCCTTCGGCGCGGTCGTCGTCACACTCGCTCCTTGGTCTTGCGCCGCCACCGGCTGATCAGGTTCAGGGCCACGGTGACCAGCAGGACCAGCACCGTGGCGAGCAGTGTCGCGACGAGGGGTGAGTCGAAGATGCCGCCGGAGAGGATGCCGAGCAAGGCGTACGCGGTCGCCCAGAGCACGCACGCGACGAGCGCGGCGGGCAGCAGGCGCCGCCACGGGTAGCTCAGCGCGGCCGCCGCGAGCAGCACCGGGATGCGCCCGGCCGGGACGAGCCTGCCGATCACGACGAGCTGCCAGCCGCGGCGGGTGAACTGGTCGCGGGCCTTCTCGAGCCGTTCGGCGGGCTGGCGGCGGCTGATCCAGCGGAACGCGGCTTCGCTGCCCAGGCGCGGGATCCCGAACGTGACGACGTCGCCGAGGTACGCGCCGAGCACGGACAGGAGGATCACCAGCGGGAGCGAGAGGTGGTCGGTCGTGGTGGCGACGGCGGCCGCGGCGCCGACCACGGCCCCGGTGGGCACGATCGGGATGATCGAGCCGAGCAGGACGCCGCCGAACACCGCCGGGTAGCCGATGGCGGCCGGGTCGGTCCAGTTCACGCGCGGTCCTCACGGGCCGGGAGCGCGACTTCGGCGCCGGGCTCGGTGAACAGGACGTCGGTGGCGATGCCGTGCTTGCGGACTTTGGCGGCGAACACCCGCGGCGGGTCGGCGAGCAGCCGGCGCATCCGGGCGGTCCGCCGCAGCCCCGGCACGGCGAGGGTGCCCCAGTGCACGGGCACCGCGGCGCGGG
>NZ_JAAGNB010000627.1:0-7661 GCF_010550475.1 Amycolatopsis sp. SID8362 | reverse complement strand
TGGCGTTCGCGCTGGAGGGCTTGGCCGGCGTCGCCCAGCCGGAACCGGCGGCGCTCCTGCTCGGCGCGGCCGCGGGGGTCCGCGGGACGGCGATCCCGGGTGATCCGGACGCCGGCGCGGTGCGGGCCCGGGTGCGGGAGTCCCTGGGCGCGGACGGTTTTGAGCGGGCGTACGCGACGGGGGCGGGGATGAGTGCGCAGAAGGCGCTGACCGCGGCCGGCCTGGCGGGCTGACCCGGAGTCTTGCATGAGTCATTCAGGACCTCCGAAGACAGAGTCCCGGCAAAGTCGCGCCGGCGAGCGGGTGACCGGCCGCAGGCCGGCCGTGTGGTCTGCCCGGCGTCGCAGGGATGTTGTGAAAGGGTCATTCATGTCGTCTGGTGAGGTGAATGACTCTTTCATGACATCGCGGATGGGCGGATCGGCCGTGCTGCCCGACTTTGCCGGGGCCCTGACCTCCGAAGACCTGAATCACTCGTTCAGGACCGGCGCGGGCTGGTGAGCGGGACCGCGTGCCGGTCCCCCGAGCGCACCATCGCCAGCAGGGGTTTCACCAGCACACCCAGCAGCCGCGCCACCGCCGGGCGGCCGTTGTGGCGGGCGATGTCCGGGCCGAAGCGGTCCATCAGCGCCACGAGCCCCGGCAGCGTCCGGACGAACAGCGTCGCTTCCGCGATCCGGCCGTCGCCGTCCAGCCGCAGGAGCGCGGCTTCTTCGATCTCCTCGCCGCCGATCCGGGCGGTGTGGACCACCACGCGGGTCCGGTCGTCGCCGACGTCGGTGTGGAAGCGGATGTCCGTCAGGTGCGCGTACGCCACCTCGATCAGCGCCCGCAGTTCCGCGTGCCCGGTGAAGCGGACCCGGGACGTCAGCGGCGAGTGCAGCACCGCGTCCGGGGCGAACGCCGTCATCGCCAGGTCGACGTCGCCGGTTTCGGCCGCGCGCCGGTAGGTCTCCGTGCTCATCGTGCCCCCTCGGTCAGCGCGGCGAGCCCGCGCCACAGCAGATCGGCTGTCAGCGCCACGACCTCGTCGCGCGGGACCTCGCGGTGGCGCCACCACCAGGTCGCGATCGCGTTGAGCGCGCTCTTGCACGCCTCCGCCAGCACCTCGTCGGCCAGCGGACGCGGGATGCGGGCCGTGAGGTCCAGCGGCACCCCGTGGAACAGCCCGGCCAGGTTCGCCGTCGCCCTGGCCTGGCCCTGCCGGTGGACCGAGGCCACCGCCGGGTCCGCGGGCGTCTCGGCGAAGATCATCCGCCAGCCGCGCTCGTGGGATTCGATCCACGCGAAGATCGCCGACACCCGGCCGCGCAGCAGCACCTCCGGGTCGTCCGACGCCGGCAGCTCGCCCCATCCGGCCAGCAATCCGTCCACTTCGGACTCCAGCAGCGCGGCGTACAGCTCCGCCTTCGCCGGGAAGTGGTCGTAGAGCACCGGCGTGCTGATCCCGGCGGCCGCCGCGACCTCGCGCATCCCGGCCGCGTCGTAGCCCGCGGACGCGAACACCTCCCCGGCCGCGGCGAGGATCCGGGCCCGCCGCGCCTCTCGGGTCAATCGCTTACCTGACATTGGTTAGGTACCGTACCTGACAATCGTTAGGTAACGCCAGCGCAGGGTGCGCGTAGCCTGGTCGATCGTGCGCAACGTGGTGGTCGTCGGGGGCGGGATCGTCGGTCTGGCCGTGGCTTGGGAGCTGACCAAACGGGGGCTGGACGTCACCGTGCTGGAGAAGGAGTCCCGGTGGGCGGCCCACCAGACCGGGCACAACTCGAACGTCGTGCACGCCGGGCTCTACTACAAACCCGGCTCGTTCAAGGCGCGGATGTCCGTCGCCGGCAACCGGTCCATCGTGGACTTCGCGCGCCAGTACGGCGTGCCGGTCGAGGTGTGCGGGAAGCTCGTCGTCGCCACCGACGAGAAAGAGATCCCCGCGCTGAACACGCTCGCCGAGCGGGCCGAGGCCAACGGCGTCCCGGCCAAGAAGATCTCGCCCGCGGAAGCCCGCGAGTACGAGCCCGAAGTCGCCTGCGTCGCCGCGCTGCGGGTCGAGTCGACCGGGATCATCGACTTCCCCGCCGTCTGCCACGCGCTCGTCCGGCTGCTCGACGAAGCCGGCGTCGACCTGCGGCTGGACAGTCCCGCGCTGGCCATCCGGGCCGGCGCGAACGGCGGGGTCGAGGTCGCCACCGGCAGCGACGTCGTCGTCGCGGACGCCCTCGTCAACTGCGCCGGCCTGCACTCCGACCGCGTCGCGCGAATGGCCGGGATCACGCCGTCGGCGAAGATCGTGCCGTTCCGCGGCGAGTACTACGAGCTCAAGCCGGAGCGCCGCGGCCTGGTCAGGGGCCTGATCTACCCGGTGCCGGACCCGACGCTGCCGTTCCTCGGCGTGCACCTCACGCGGATGCTCGACGGCAGCGTGCACGCCGGCCCGAACGCCGTGCTCGCGCTGCGCCGCGAGGGCTACCGCTGGGGCGACTTCTCCGCGAAGGACGTCGCCGAGGTCGCGGCCTTCCCCGGTGTCTGGCGGCTCGCGAAGAAGTACGCGTTCCCGACCGGGCTCGACGAGGTCCGCCGCTCCTTCTCGAAGAAGCGCTTCGCCGCCAGCCTCGCCCGGCTCGTCCCGGCGGTCACCGAGGACGACATCGTCCGCCACGGCTCCGGCGTCCGCGCCCAGGCCATGCGCCGCGACGGCTCGCTCGTCGACGACTTCCTCATCGAGACCGCGCGCGACCAGGTGCACGTCCTGAACGCGCCGTCACCGGCCGCGACGAGCGCGCTGGAGATCGCGCGCCACATCGCCGACCAGGTGTCGAAGGACTAACCCGGCAGGTTCGGCGTCACCAGCGGCAGGCCCTGCTTGACGATGTCGCAGGTCTTGCTGTCGTCCCCGATGAACCCGCTGACCACCTGGATCGACGACGTCTCGGTGACCGCCAGCGTCGCGCCGCAGGTCGCCCGCAGGCCGCCCATGTTCGGGTACAGGCCCCACTTCTTGCCGCCGACGTCAATGGTCTCGGTCGGTTTGACGCCCTTCGCGCCGGGCCAGTCCGCCACCGGCGTGCTGGGGCCGAACCAGACCTCGAAGGCCTTCTGGCCCTCGTCGCCGTCGGTGTCGTCCCAGAGGCAGTAGGTCGAGTTCGGGATCACGGTCGAGTTGGTCTTCTCACCATTGGGCGAGATGTTCTTCAGCTGCGCCACCTGGTCGGGCTTGAGCGTCGCGCACGGGTCGGCCGACAGCAGCGGGCCGCCCGGCTCCGGCTTCGCCGACGTCCGCGGCGTGATCGGCGGCGCGTCCTGGCCGCCGGGCAGGTGCGCCGCGACCTGCGGGATCACCTGCTTCACCAGCTCGCACGACTTCTCGAGGTTGCTCGTCGAGACGCCGACGAAGGCGAACGACTTGTCGCCGAGCGAGGTGTAGAGCGTGCAGTCGTCGGGGAGGATCGAGCCGTACTGCGTCCAGCTGAACCCGCCGATCTCCTGCGGCGAGGACTTCGGGACGGCGCCGGCGATGTACTCGTTGAAGTCCATGTCTGCCGCGAGACCGACGCTGAGCACGGCCGACAGGTCGTCCTCGTCCTTCAGGCTCCAGAAGCACGTCGGCGGCTGGAGGCGGTCCTTGTTCTCCGCCACCGAATTGCCCGGCTGCTGGTAGCCGAGGGCGTCGACCTGGGATTCGTCGAGCAGCTTGCAGGCGTCGACGGCCTTGACCACCGGGCCCTGGCCGGGCACCGGCGACGCCGAACCGCCGACGGCCACCGTGCACCCGGCGGTCACCACGGTCACCGCGGCCAGCGCCACCGCCACCTGCCACTTCATGCGCATTGATCCTCCCGTTCGGCCCGGACCTTACTGGGACGAACGGAGCAGCACCGGGGATCCACCCAATTCAGCGGGGCGTGAGGACGTCCTTGCCGCCGACGAACGGGCGCAGCGCCTCCGGCACGCGGACCGAGCCGTCCGCCTGCTGGTGGTTCTCGACGATCGCGACGATCCACCGGGTGGTGGCCAGCGTGCCGTTGAGCGTCGCGGCGATCTGCGGCTTGCCGTTCTCGTCGCGGTAGCGGACCGACAGCCGGCGGGCCTGGAACGTCGTGCAGTTCGACGTCGAGGTCAGCTCGCGGTAGGTGTCCTGGGTCGGGATCCACGCCTCGCAGTCGAACTTGCGGTGCGCGGACGTGCCGAGGTCGCCGGTCGCGGTGTCGATCACCCGGTAGGGCACCTCGATCTTCGCGAGCATCTGCTCTTCCCAGCCGAGCAGCCGCTCGTGCTCCGCCTCGGCGTCGGCCGGCTTGGCGTAGACGAACATCTCGACCTTGTCGAACTGGTGCACGCGGATGATGCCGCGGGTGTCCTTGCCGTACGAGCCTGCCTCGCGGCGGTAGCAGGACGACCAGCCGGCGTAGCGGTTCGGGCCGTCGTTCAGGTCGAGGATCTCGTCGGCGTGGAAGCCCGCGAGCGGCACCTCCGACGTGCCGACGAGGTAGAGGTCGTCGTCCTCGAGGTGGTAGATCTCGCTCGAGTGCTGCCCGAGGAAACCGGTGCCGGCCATGATCTCCGGGCGGACCAGCGACGGCGTGATCATCGGCGTGAAGCCGTTCTCGAGCGCCTGCGCGATGGCCATGTTGAGCAGGCCGAGCTGCAGCTGCGCGCCGACGCCGGTGAGGAAGTAGAACCGCGAGCCCGACACCTTCGCGCCGCGTTCCATGTCGACGCCGCCGAGCGCTTCGAGCAGCTCGAGGTGGTCCTTCGGGGCGAAGTCGAACTTCGTCGGCTCGCCGACGTGCTTGAGCACGGTGAAGTCGTCCTCGCCGCCGATCGGCGCGTCCGGGTGCACCAGGTTCGGGACGGTGCGGAACAGCTGGTCGAACTCCTCCGACGACGTGTTCTGCTCCGCCTCGGCCGCCTTGACCTGCGCGGCGAGCTCCTTGGCTGTCGCCAGCAGCTGCTGCTTCTCCGCCGGCGGCGCCTTCGGGATCTGCTTGCCCAGGAGCTTCTGCTCGTTGCGCAGCTTGTCCGCGGCCGCGATGGAAGACCGGCGCCGGGTGTCGAGGGAGAGCAGCTTGTCGACCACTCCCTCGTCTTCACCACGAGCGCGCTGCGACGCGCGCACGGCTTCCGGGTCTTCGCGCAGAGTCCTGGGGTCAATCACGAAGACAGAGGGTAGTCCGTACAGACTGTGCGGCCCTACTGGGTTATCCCGACAGTCTGATCGTTGAAGCGCTGTTCACGGCCTCCCCATACTCCAAGAAACCCCGGAGGAGGCGCCCCGATGACCGACGAGCTGCTCGCCCGGCACCGCGCAGTCATGCCGTCCTGGATGTCCCTGCTCTACGAAGAGCCGATCGAGATCGTGCACGCGCACGACCGGCGCATGACGGACTCGCAGGGCCGCACCTACCTCGACTTCTTCGCCGGGGTGCTGACCAACTCGATGGGCTACGACGTCGCCGAGATCGGCGACGCGGTCCGCAAGCAGCTCGACACCGGCATCCTGCACACCTCGACGCTTTACCTGATCCGCTCGCAGGTCGAGCTGGCCGAGCGGATCGCGAAGCTGTCGAACATCCCGGACGCGAAGGTGTTCTTCACCAACTCCGGCAGCGAGGCCAACGACACGGCGCTGATGCTCGCGACGCAGTTCCGGCGCAGCAACCAGGTGCTGGCGATGCGGAACTCCTACCACGGCCGGTCCTTCGGGACGGTCGCGATCACCGGCAACCGCGGCTGGTCGGCGTCCGCGCTGAGCCCGGTCAAGGTCAACTACGTCCACGGCGGGTACCGCTACCGGAGCCCGTTCCGCGACCTTTCCGACGCCGACTACATCAAGGCGTGCGTCGCGGACCTGGTGGACGTGCTGGACACGGCGACCGCGGGCGACGTGGCCTGCCTGATCGCCGAGCCCATCCAGGGCGTCGGCGGGTTCAGCCTCCCGCCGGACGGCCTGTTCCGGGCGATGAAGGAGGTCCTGGACTCCTACGGGGTGCTGTTCGTTTCGGACGAGGTCCAGACCGGCTGGGGCCGCACGGGCGAGCACTTCTGGGGCATCGACGCGCACGGCGTGACCCCGGACATGATGACGTTCGCGAAGGGGCTGGGGAACGGCCTCGCGGTCGGCGGCGTCGTGGCCCGCGGCGACGTGCTCGACTGCTTCCAGGCCCAGTCGTTCTCGACGTTCGGCGGCAACCCCGTTTCGATGGCCGGGGCGACGGCGGTGCTCGACTACATCAAGGACCACGACCTGCAGGCGAACTGCGCCGCCCGCGGGTCGCAGCTGATCTCCGGGCTGCGCGCCTCGGACAGCCCGATCGTGGCCGAGGTGCGGGGCAAGGGCCTGATGATCGGCGTCGAGCTGATCAAGCCGGGCACGACCGAGCCGAACGTGCCGGCGGCGGCCCGGATGCTGGAGGAGACCAAGAAGCGCGGCCTGCTGATCGGCAAGGGCGGCCTGCACGGCAACGTGCTGCGGCTGGGCCCGCCGATGACGTTGACCGCCGAGGAAGCCCAGGAAGGCCTGGACATCCTCCTCGACTCACTGGCGGCCACCCACGCGGCGCTCGCCTAGCAGCTCGGCGGTCGCCTCCCACAGCCGGCGCTCACGACCACGGTCGTGGGCGACCGGCTCGACCTCCGTCAGCTTGTCCTTAAGCACGAACGCGCCGTCGCGCAGGTGCGCCCACTTCTCGTCGACGGCCAGCGCGGCCAGCAGCGGTCCCGAGCGTCGCGGCGTCGAGACGCCGGGGATCCGGGCGAGGGCGCGGCTCATCGCCTGGAACGCCGCGGGGGCGCCGCGGCCCAGCGCCGTGCCGGGCATCCAGCCCGGCTCGAACACGGACACGTGGACGTCCGTGTGCCGCTGCAGCTCGTGGGCGTAGTACAGGATCGCCAGCTTGGCGTTGGAGTAGGCGACGCCGGAGGCTGCCATGCTCGGCTCGCCGGTGCCCGGGCGGGCCAGCTCGACGGGGTCCGCCCAGTCGGCCTCGGCCACGTGCAGGAGCTTGCGCCAGAAGTTGGCGTGGTAGGTGTTCGAGCCGATCAGCACGACCCGCGCCGGGGTGGTGAACGAGCCGAGCAGATCGCCGATCAGCTGGGCGTGGGCGAGGTAGTTGACGGCGAACGTCAGCTCGTAGCCGTCGGCCGACGCCTGCCGGGTGTCGGCCGACATCACGCCGGCGTTGGCGATCAGCGCGCGCAGCGGACGCAGGGTCGTGAGCAGCTCGCGCGCGGTGGCCGCGGCTTTTCGGACGTCTTCCAGGCTCGCCAGGTCGCAGCCGATCTCGCGGACGCGGGCACCGAGCGCCCGGGCTTCGTCGGCGACGGCGGTCAGGTCGGGCCCGGCGCGTCCGACGAGCAGAAGATCAGGCTTTTCGGGACGGCCGGCGAGGGCCAGCACGGTGTGGCGGCCCAGGTTGCGGGTCGGGCCGGTGATGAGGACGGTTCCGGGTTCGGTCATAGCTCCAGCCTGCGACGACGGGCGGGCCGTACCCAGTCGTCCGGTTTTCGTAGGACTGCCGGGGCCAGGACAACCGGCGGGGCCCGGCGGAGAATGGACGGCGTGGAAGCGTGGGAGTTCGGCCGGACGGTCCGCCGCTGGCGCGATCGCGTGGCGCCCGAGGCCGTCGGCGTCCCGGCAGGCCGTCGGCGGCGGGCCAGCGGGTTGC
>NZ_JAAGNB010000576.1:0-12539 GCF_010550475.1 Amycolatopsis sp. SID8362 | reverse complement strand
ACCGGGCCGGGCTGCACGTCGAAGCCGGCGGCCGCCGGTTCGCCGTCCTCGCCGAACGCGGGCCGGACGCGCTGGTCCACGGCCGCGTGGGGACCACCCGCTGGACGGGGTTGCCCACCGCGGACGGCTACGAGATCGTCCTCGGCGGCCATCGCGTCGCCCTGACGCGCCGCACCTTCGACGAAGGCGGCGGCGATGCCACCGACGGCGCGGTGCGCACGCCGATGCCGGGGGTCGTCGTCGGCGTGGCCTGCGCGCCCGGGGACCGGGTCGAAACGGGGGAGCTGCTGGTGGTCGTCGAGGCGATGAAGATGGAGAACCGCATCGTCGCGCCGTTCGCCGGGACCGTCGACCGCCTTTCCTGCGCCCTCAACGCGAACGTCACCGCCGGCCAGGTCCTGGTCACCCTGAAACCGTGAAGGAGCCACCCATGCCCGAAACCCTGCTGTTCGTCGGCGGCGCCCGGCCGCTGAGCTTCAGCCTCGACATGGCGGCCGAGGCACTGGCCCAAGCGGCGGCGCGCGGCCTGCGCGTGCACGTCACCAACACCGCCGAAGTCCTCGCCGCGACCGAAGACGTCGTCGGCAAGGCGTCGGCGACGTCCACTGTGGACGTTCTGCGGCCCGGTGCGTCCGCGGCGTGGGCGAAGGCGCAGGACGAGCACTTCGACGCCGTCTACGCGCTCCAGGAGCTGGCGCAGGTCGCCGTCGCCGAAACCGCCCAGGCCGTCGGTGCCCCGGGCAACCCGCCCGAGGCCGTCCACCGCGTCCGGACCAAGGACGCCTGCCGGGAGGCACTGGCCGCCGCCGGGTTCCCGCAGCCGGTCGTGCGGCTGTGCGCGGACGCGGCCGCGGCGGAGGCGTTCCTGGGCGAGCACGCCGGGCCGTGGATCGTGAAACCGCGCGACGCGATGGGCAGCACCGGCGTCAGCCTGGTGACCGAGCCCGGGCAGCTGCCCGGGGCGATCGCGCTGCTGCCGGACGCGAAGCCGTTCCTCGTCGAGCAGTTCGTCGAGGGGCCGGAGTTCAGCGTCGAAGGCGTGTTCCTCGGCGGCGAGCCGAAGATCCTCGCCATCACCGCGAAGGAGAAGGTGCCGCCGCCGTTCTTCGTCGAGACCGGGCACGTGCTGCCGGCGCCGCTGCCGGAGGCCCGGCGCCGGGAGATCGAAGCACAGGTCACGAGCGCGTTGAAGACGCTCGGGCTGCGGGTCGGCGGCTTCCACGTCGAGCTGTGGCTCACCGCGGCCGGGGTCGTGCTCGGCGAGGTGCACGGCCGGTTCGGCGGCGACTGGATCCACCGGATGCTCGCCCACGCCATCCCCGGTCTCGAGCTGTACGGCCTGGTGTTCGACGACATGCTCGGCCGTCCGGTCACCGACGTCCCGCTGGAGCCGAGCCGCGGCGCGGCCGTCCGGTACTTCACCCCGCCGCCGGGCCGGCTCGCCGCCGTCGAAGGCTGGGACGAAGTGCTCGCGCACCCCGCCGTCCTGCACGCGGAGCTGAGCGTGGGGCCCGGTGACGAGATCCGGCCGCTGCACCGGTCCGGCGACCGCGTCGGCCTGATCGTCGTCGGCGCCGACACCCCCGAGGCCGCGAGCGCGCTCGCCGCGGACCTCGTGGACTCGGTGAAGTTCGTGCCGGACGCCGAACCCGACCGCCTGCCGGGCCTGTGGGCCCTGCGCTGAACCCGAGGACGACATGACCGACATCGGCATCATCGGCACCGGCTCCTACCTGCCCGACCGCGTCGTCACCAACGCCGAGATCAGCCCGGCGGCCGGCGTCGACGCGGCGTGGATCGAACGCAAGACCGGCATCCGCGAACGCCGGCACGCCGCCCCCGGCCAGGCCACCTCCAACCTCGCGGCGATCGCGGCCGACCGGGCGCTGCTCGCGGCCGGCCTGAGCCCGGACGACGTCGACCACGTCGTCGTCGCCACCTCGACCCCGGACTGCCCGCAGCCGGCGACCGCGAGCCTCGTCCAGCACCTCATCGGCGCCCGTTCGGCGTCGGCCGTCGACGTCAACGCGGTGTGCAGCGGGTTCGTCTACGCGCTGGCGATGGCCCAGGGCCTGGTGCGCGACGGCGGGCACGCGCTGGTGATCGGCGCCGACATCTACTCCCGCATCCTGGACGTCCGTGACCGCAAGACCGCGATCCTGTTCGGTGATGGCGCGGGGGCGGTCGTGCTCGGCCCCGTACCGGCGGGAGGGGGCGTCATCGGCACGCGGCTGCGCGGACACGGCGATGCCCACCGGCTGATCGGCGTGCGCGCCGGCGGCAGCCGGGTCCCCGCCTCGGTGCGTTCGGTCCTGGACGGCGAGCACTTCTTCCGCATGGACGGGCGCGGCGTGCGCGAATTCGTCGCCGGGCACGTCCCGGACGCGATCGCCCGGACCCTGGGGGAAAGCGGCCTGCCCGCCGCCGCCGTCGACCACTTCGTGCCGCACCAGGCCAACGGCGTGCTGTTGCGCGAGCTGGGGGAGACGCTCGACCTGCCCAACGCGACCTTGCACCTGACCGTGGACCGCTACGCCAACACCGGCGCGGCGTCGGTGCCGATCACGCTCGACGCCGCCCACCGCGCCGGCGCGCTGAACGTCGGCGACGTCGTGCTGCTCGCCGGGTTCGGCGGCGGCATGAACCTCGGCGTCGGCCTGTGCCGGTGGACCGCGGTGCCGCCGCGTCCCGAAGCCGGTGCCGAAGACCGCGCCGTCACCCTGTCCCACCACTGAGAAAGGCCTGCCATGCCCGCGCTCCTGCCTCGCGGCGGACCACCCCGGCTCCTGGCCGTGGCGACGTTGGTGACCATGACCGGGTACGGCGTCTACCTGACCGCCGGCGTCCTGTACTTCACCCGCGTCGTCCAGCTGCCCGCCGGCCAGGTCGGCGCCGGCCTGACCATCGCCGGCGCGGTGTCGCTCGCGGCCGGGATCCCGTTCGGCCACCTCGCCGACCGCCACGGCGCACGGACCGTCTACGCGGTCACGCTCGTGCTCGGCGCGATTTCCATGACGGGACTGTGCCTGGCACAGGACTTCTGGACGTTCGTGGTCTTCGCGAGCCTCGGCGCCGCGGCCCAGACCGCCGGGCCCGCCGCCCGGAGCCCGCTGGTGCAGGAGTACGGCGGCGACCGGCCCGCCGAGTTCCGCGGCTACCTGCGGTCGGTGACCAACCTCGGCATCGCGTTCGGCGCGTTGCTGGCGGGCTGGGGCGTCGCGGCCGACACCCGCAACGCGTACCTGCTGCTCATCGGCGGCAGCGCCCTGTCGTACGCGGCGAGCACGGCGATCGTGCTGGTCCTGCCGGCGGTCCCCGCGAAACCGGCGGGCGCCGGACCCCGCTGGATCGCGTTGCGGGACCGCCCGTACCTGGTGCTGACGCTGCTGGACGGCGTGCTGGCGATCCAGTACCGGGTGCTCACGGCGGCGGTCCCGCTCTGGCTGGTCGACCGGACCACCGCGCCGAACTGGACGGTGTCCGGCGTGATGGTGGTCAACACGGCGATCGTGGTGTTCTTCCAGGTCCGCGCGAGCCGCCGGATCGACACACCGCGCGCGGGAGCGGTGGCGTTCCGCCGCGCGGGGTTCGCGTTCTTCGCGGCGTGCGTGGCGATCGCGGCGATGGCGGGCGCACCGACGTGGCTGGCGCTGGTGCTGCTGCTGGCCGCGGTGGTGGTGCACTCGATCGGCGAGATCTGGCAGGCGGCGGGCGGATTCGAGCTGTCGTTCACGCTCGCACCCCCGCACGCGGTGGGGCAGTACCAAGGCCTGTTCGGCATGGGACTGGGGTTGGGCGTGACCCTGGGCCCGGCCGTGCTCATCGCGCTGTGCATCACCTGGGGGACGCCGGGGTGGTGGGTCGTGGGAGGGGTCTTCGCGGTCACGGGCCTGGTGGTCCCGCCCGTCGTGCGGTGGGCCGAGCGGGACCGGGCTCGTCAGGTGAAGGTTGAGCCGCAGAACGCTTGAGGTTCAGCCGGCCGGAGTCCAGCTCAGGATGTCGGCGTAGGCGGCCTCCAAGCCCGCGTTGGCGCGGATGGCCGCCGGGATGCCGCCGGCATCGGTGATCGCGTGGTTGTTCCTGATCACCACGGACTTCTGGTTGTAGTCCGCGCTGCCGTTCTCCCAGTAATTGTTTTCGATGTCGAGCGGGTCGTAGGTGCCCTGGTTCAGGGTGTAGTCGGTGTGCTTGGAGCCCCAGGCGAGAGGGGCGTTGTAGATCCCGTTGCCGGTGATCGTGATGTTCCCCGCGCCGTTGTCGGTGTAGACGGCCTTGCCCGCGCCCTTCTGGTCGTGGATCACGTTTCCGGTGACCTTCTCGCCGCCGGCCATGTTCGGTCCGGTGTTGCCGTTGGTGTAGATCCCGGCGCCGTCGGCGAGCAGCTGCATGTGGTCGAAGATCAGGTTGCGGGCGAGGGTGTTGTTGTTGCTGTAGTTGGGTTCCGCCTTGATCTTCACCTTGTCCGGCCAGCCGCCCCAGCCGATCGAGATCCCGCTGTAGGGGGTGTGATCGATCTGGTTGTGCGAAACGGTGGTGTGTTCGGTGTAGCCGATGTCCATCCCGATGCCGCCCGCGTACTCCACCGACGTGGCGAACACGTGGTTGTCGAGCAGCTGGTTGCCGCTGGTGTGCTGCGCGGCCGCGGTGGGCCGGGTGATGTCGACGCCGCCGAGTTCCAGCCCGTTGCCGGAGATGTCGGTGAACACGCTGCCCCGCACCAGGTCGTGCTGCGAGCCGGTGCCGAGGTCGAGTCCGGCCGCGCCCAGGTGGGCGAACGCGTCCCGCGTGAATTCGATGTTCTTGTCGTAGGCGAAGGAGACGTTGCCCGGTTCCTTGGTCCAGTTGCCGTACGGGCACTTGCCGTTGTCGACGAACTGGCACAGCCCTTGCTGGTCGAAACCGTGTGCGCCGGTCAGCGTGTAGTTCGCCTGGATCTCGGAGAACCCTTCGGGCGTGCTCGGGAAGTTCCAGGTGGCGTAGGAGAACTGGAGGCCGCTGAACGTGATGTCGTGGACCGGCGCCGAAGCCGTCCCGATGCCGGACACCAGGGTTTCCAGCGCGGGCGCGGTCACCGTCTCCTTGGTGATGTCCTCACCCGGTTTCGGCACGTAGAAGACGGTGTGCGCGGTGTTGTCGAGGTACCACTCGCCGGCGGAAAGCAGCTCGTAGGCGTTTTCCACCGCGGTGGGCAGTTCGGTGATGGCCTGGCGGCCGACCAGTTCGACGGTGCGGCCGGAGCCGTCGGTCCGCATCACGCGCTTGGTCGAGTTGTCCCAGCACGGCTGCGCCATCTTGATCGTCGTCGGGGAGATCGTGTTCACCGGGCAACGCGGTTGCGTCCACGCGCCGAGGCCCCCGGTGTAGACGAAGTCGATGTCCTTGGGGTTGCGCCAGTTGTCCATCGCGGCCGACGAGGTCGTGTAGCCGCCGGTGATCCTGGTCAGGGTGACCGGAAGCGTGCCGGTCGCGCGGGGAACGCGGGTGCCGTTGATGTACAACTGGCGAGTCCGCAACGACGCGGGAGCGGGCGCGGACCAGATGTTCTTGGTGCGGTCGGCCAGTTTCCAGCCGGTGATCGGGACGCCGCCGCTGATGACCGGCCGGGCGCCGGGCGCGGCGGTCCAGGCCACGCGGTGGCCGTTGGCCCCGGAGTCCGCGGCGGTCAGCCGCAGCGGCGCGCTCAGCGCGTAGGTGCCGCCGGCGAGGCTGACGGAGACGTCGCCGGTCATGTCCGGGACCAGCCCGCGCACGAGTTGCTGAGCGCGTTGCAGTGTCCGGACGGCCTGGCCCTCGCTCGTGCCGTCGTGGGTGTCATCGCCGTTCGGCGCGACGTGGACGACCTGCTGCGTCGCCGATGTCGCCGGGGTCACCGGAATCGCGGCCGCCGTCAGCGCGAGGCTGGTCGCGACCATTGCCACCTTGAATCGTGTGCGCACGCTGACCGTCCCTTGTCGGAGCTTTGGCGGCTCAGAGTTTGACCGGCACGGCAAAGGACTGTCAACGAGCGGTCGGATGAATTACCTGACAAAATGGGATAAATCCGACGATTTAACGCTCTAGTGTCCCGTTCATCGGATCTCACTGGGCTGAGCGTGGAGGATCGCCATGACGATCTCGGTGTAGCGGTCGACCAGTTCGGGGCGGGTCAGCGGGCCGTCAGGCCCGCTACATCGTCGACTGCCTGCGCCGGCTCCGGCGGCGCGGCGCCGAGTGCCTCGACACGGTCCTGTGACCGGACACGACAATCGCGTTCTGGCGCCGCACCCGACGAGCCCGGCTGCCGGACTACCGGGTGTGGACACCACCGCGGTGACACCCCATCGAGCCGCGCGTCGCGGGCTGGATTGCGGGCTGCATGCTTGACTTCTCGGGACGTCGGTCCTGGTCCACGAGGGCCGGATGTGTCGTCTTCTCCGACGGCTGTTGTCGATCACCGGTCAAGTCTGAATCCGGCGCGCCAATCCGAATCGACCGCCGGGTTTCCGGTACGCGCTCACAAGACCGCAGCATGTCCTCAGCGTCTCGCGCAGCCTCGCAGCCGCTGTGTGGGCTTCTACATCCCGGTACACATCCAGAGCCTTCTCCCACGTCTGGTGCGCCGGGCCGAAACGACCCTGGACGTGCAATGCCTGCCCGGCGCCGACGAGTGCCTCGGCTTCCAAACGCCATTCTCCCAGCTCGATGGCGCTGTGATGGGCGTGGCGGAAGTCGTCGAGCGCATCGGCATGGCGATGGAGTTTCAGGAGGATGTGGCCGCGCGTGTCGAGGGAGTACGCGCGCATCGCGGCCGCGTCCAGTGTCCGTTCGCGGCGGTCGGCCTCGCCGAGCAGGTCGGCCGCGTGCAACGCCCGCCCGACCGACTCCAGGGCGTCGGCGGCGCGGCCTGCCTCCTGCTGCGCCGCGGCGAGGTTGTTCCACGCGCGCCACCTCGTCTCGTGCCGGGACAGGCAGGCCAGGGCCTTGCGGCACAGCGGGATCGCCTCAGCCGGGCGGTCGGCGCAGACCAGGATTCGCGCCAGGTGAACGAGCGTTTCGGCTTCAGCGGCATGATCCCCGCGAGCCCGGTCGAGAGCGAGTGCGGCGCGTACGTGTTCCTCGGCGACCGCCGAATCACCCAGGAGCAAGTGGGCGATGCCGAGCCGGTTCAGGTGCAGTGCCTCGCCGACGGTATCGCCTTCCGCGCGAGCCGCGTTCAGGGCCAGCCGGCAGATGGCGCTGACTTCGTGTGGCCGGCCCCGGGTGTCGAGGTAGCTCCAGTAGAGCCCGACGAGCGTGCCGACGGAGTGGTATCGACCGGTGCGCGCGGCAGTGTCGGCGAGCGCAAGTACCGCGCGTCCTGCTGTCTCACACCAGCGAAGTGCCTCCGCGCGGGTACCGAAGGTCAGCGGGGTGACGTTGTCCGCCGGGGGAGGCGGGTCCGGACACCCCCGAACGTCGAGCGTGGTGCACGCCGCGGCAATCGTCTGCTGGTACCACAAGAGAAGCCGGTCGAGCGCGTCCGCACGTTCCTTGCCGTGCAGCAGTTCCCCGGCGTAGTCACGGACGAGGTCGTGCAGCACGACACGGCTACCGGTCACCCGATGCGCCAGGTGCAGACCGGTCAGTTCATCGACGGCGTGTCGCGCGACCACGCCGGGGACGCCCGCTGCGGCGGCCGCGGCGGCCAGGTCGAACTCCGCGACGGGATGTGCTCCGGTCGAGCGGAGAAAGCTGCGCGTGGCATCCGGGAGTGCGCCATACGACCAGCCGAGAGCGACGCGCATGCTCACGGCGACGTCACCGCCGACCTCCAGGGCGTCGAGACGGCGTTGCTCGAGGGCCAGTTCGGCGGCCAGTTCGCCCACGGGGACATCGGGGCTGCGCGCGATGCGCTCGGCGAGGATGACCGTGGCGAGCGGCAGCCGGTCGCACAGCTCGGCGATCCGCTGGGTGGCCTCCGGATCGGCGGCGATCCGCGCGTCCCCGGCAACGCTGCCCAGGAGCCGCACGGAGTCGGCAGGGCTGAGCGCATCGAGCACCAGACGGCGGGCCGCGTGCCGAGTGGTCAATTCGGGTAACCGCGCGCGGCTGGTGACGACGGTGACGCATCCGGAACCGGGCAACAGCGGCAGCACCTGCGCGCTGTCGCGGGCGTTGTCGAGGATGAGCAACACCTCCCGGTCCGACAGTGCAGTCCGCAACCGGGCTGATCGTCCTTCGAGCGTCCCGGTGGATTCCGTCTCCGCGATGGCCAGGCCCTGCAGCAGGGCGGTCACGGCGTCTCCAGGAGACAGCGGTTCACCGGGGCCGAAGCCGTTGAGGTCGAGGTAGACCTGCCCGCCGGGCAGGTCGCCGCGTACGGTGTGCGCCCACGCCAGTGTCAGCGCGGTCTTGCCGACACCTGCCGGGCCGGTGACGATCCCGATCGACGGCCCGCCGCCCACCAGATCGTCCAGAACCAGGAGTTCCGCGTCGCGGCCGACCAGCTGCGGGGGCGGTGGGGGAAGCTGGGCAGGCACTGCTCGGCTGCCCCCGACGTCCAGCTCGGGGTCGGCTTGCAGGATCCGCTGGTGCATCCGGCGCGCGCCGGGTCCCGGGTCGACGCCCAGCTCCTCGGCGAGGGTCTTGCGCAGGCACTCGAAGGCCTGCAGCGCTTCGCTTTGGCGGCCGCATCGGTACTGCGCGGCCATCAGCAACGTGGTGAGCTGCTCGCGCAGTGGGTTGGCGGCCACGAGAGCCGGCAGTTCGGCCGCGACCCGGTGGTGTTCATCGAGCTCGAGCCGCAGTTCGGCAGCGAATTCTTGGGCCCGGAGCCGCAGTTCACGCAGGTGTCCGATGGCGAGGGGCAGGTCGATTCCGACACCGGCCAGCGGCTCCCCGCGCCAGAGTGCGAGGGCCTCCGCCACGCGGGCCAGCCGGGCGCGGGGTGGGCCGTGGGGCGTTTCGACCAGTCGGGTGAACCGGCTGACGTCGATGTCGTCGGCCGGCACGGTGAGCCGGTAGCCACCGCCCTGTGCCACGACCGCGCCCGTGCCGAGCACTTTGCGCAAGCGGGAGATGCCGACCGCGAGGACGTTGCGCGTGTCGCCTTCACGGTTGCCCCAGATCTGCTCCACCAGTTCGTCCGTGGTCACCGAACGACCGCCGGCCAGGGCGAGCACGGCCAGTAGCGCAGCAGGCCGGCCGGCAGGCAGCGGCACGGTTTCGCCGTCGACTTGCACGAGCAGCGGACCGAGGAGGTGAATGCGGAGGGTGCCCACAAAGCCACGGTACCGGCGGTGACCTGGTCCGATGGCCGGATTCGCGCAGTCCGTCCGCCGTCGATGCCACCGCGGTGGCGGCGCGCTGGCGGGCGGCCTGCTCGCCGAAGCATCTGACACACGCCGACAGCGATACGTAAGACCTGCGAAAGCTGGGTGGCTTCTGATGGAGCGTGCACAGGCCACCTGCGAAAAGGGGAACTCCGATGCGCAAGACGCTTTCACTCGCCGCCTTGTCGGCGCTGGCCGCCACGTTGCTCTGGTCCGGCACGGCCGACGCCGCCTACGGGCAACGCAACTACAACGCGCACTTCTACCCGAAGACCAGCGAGGGCTACAACGCCGTGAAGGCGTACATCTACCCTTCGAAACACTGCGACAACGCGCCGTACGCCGGCGAAGTCGACCTGACCTTCGAAGGCCACTGGGTTGCCGGCGGCTCGTACCTCCGCCGGATCACGATCGCCAACAAGACCAACCAGCCGTTCAGCGTGCAGTGGATGCGCGAGATCGACAGCGGCGGCTGGTTCGACCTCCCCCGCGTCTCCCTCGCCGGCGGTCAGTCGTGGTCGCACCTGATCAACCGGAGCATCAAGGGGGACTGGTCCGAATTCGCCTTCGGCAGCGTCATCGCCGTCGTTCCGTGCGGCGACAACGGGCTCAACGAATGGGTCATCCGCCCCTGAAGCACGCACTGAACGCCGAGGGCCGCACCACGCGGCCCTCGGCGTTCGCGCTCAGGTGAGTTCGGTGAAGACGTCGAAGCCGGTACCGATCTGGGTGCCGCTACCGGTGAACGGGACACCACCGGCGTTGTGGGAGCGGTTGTTGCCGTAGTACCACAGCGAACCGTCCGGCTTGCGTGCCACCAGGTCGGCGCTGCCGTCGCCGCTCAGGTCGGCGGCACGGAGCCGGTCGAACGCGGCGAAACCGGACCCGATCTGCGTGCCGGTACCCGCGAACGGGACCCCGCCGGGATTCTGGGAGCGGTTGTTGCCGTAGTACCACAGCGAACCGTCCGGTTTGCGTGCCAGCAGGTCCGCGCTGCCGTCTCCCGAGACGTCGGCGCCGTCGATCCAGTCGAAGACCCCGAACCCGGTGCCGATTTGGGTGCCCGACCCGTTGAACGGATGACCGTCCGCGGTGCCGTCGTTGTGGTAGTAGAACAACGACCCGTTCGCTTTCAGGCCCAGGAGGTCCGCGGCCCCGTCGCCGTCGATGTCCGCGGCGTCGAGCCGGGTGAAGGTGTCGAAGCCGGAGCCGATCTGGGTGCCGCTGCCCGCGAACGGGACACCACCGGCGTTGTGGGAGCGGTTGTTGCCGTAGTACCAGAGTGAGCCGTCCGGTTTGCGTGCCAGCAGGTCCGCGCTGCCGTCTCCCGAGATGTCCGCGCCGTTGATCCAGTCGAAGACCCCGAACCCGGTGCCGATTTGGGTGCCCGAACCGCTGAACGGATGACCGTCCGCGGTCCCGTCGTTGTGGTAGTAGAACAGTGCGCCGTCCGGCTTCAGCCCCAGCAGATCCGCTTCACCGTCGCCGTCGATGTCCGAACCGTCGGTGGCGTTGCGTGGAACGCTGCCTTCGACGATGTTGTCGTACCGCACCGGGGTGTACGTCGCCGCGTAGCTCTGGGACCACGGTCCCTCACGGGCCGGCGCGCCGTCGGGACCGGCTTCTTCCCGCACCCGCGGCTGGGTTTGGGCCGCGTCCTCCCAGCCGATGAAGAGGGCGACGTGTCCCGGGCGCAGCAGCGCGTCACCGGGGCGCAGGTCCGCCCGCGCGATCGGGTGCGACACCTGGTCGAGGGTGTCCGTCGTGTAGGACATCCGCAGGCCCCACGCCATCGACACGAACCCGGAGCAGTCCGTCCGGTAGGTGCCCCACTCGTTGTGGTAACAGTTCGACTGGCTGTACGGGACCCGCTCCCGCACCCAGGACAGCGACCGCGTGAGGGCCGCGGCCCGGGTGACGGACTGGTTGGCGTCGTAGCTGACGCAGGCGAGCATGACGTGAATTCCGTCATCGGGTGCGGGTTCTTGGGCGACCGCGGGAACCGCTGAAAGCGCTGTGGCGAGTACAGCGGCGACGGCCCCCGCCGTCAGTCTTCTTCGCAAGATGGACATTCGGAACCTTTCTCTTTGGGGTTCGGCCCTCAGCAGCTGTGGGCACCCTTGTTCACGGAGCTCGCCCGGTTGTTTTCGCTTGCGTCCAGGTTCGAACGCGCGCCGGGGAAGACATCGGTGATCTGGCCGGCGTAGTTGTAGGAATCGCAGAGCGCGAACGCGTCCGAGCTGCGGTTCCACACCGAGGTTGCGGCGTTGTCGATGTGCTGCTGACGCAGGTCCGGCGAGCCGAAGTGGAAGTAGGCGATCGTCCCACCGCCGTTGGCGTCGGCGAAGAGACAGAAGTAGCCGCTGGGGCAGCGGTCGTAGCCGGTCGCCGCGTACCCCGGCGCGGCCGACACGGCCGTGGTCGCCGCCGCCAGCAACGTCACCGCGGCCAAACGCTGGGACAGATGTCGCATGGGTTCTCCTCGAGGAGCTGGAAGTGCCAGAAGGAGCGCAGTTCGTTCCGAACCGGCCTGAGCGAATACAGGAGACCCGTGAGTGGTTTCGGATGGCTTTCGGATCGCTGACGCCGGATGTCACGCATCCCCGATGGCAAGGGCCACCCTGTCGACGTGTCGATGCTCGGGGCCCTGACTTCGTTGGTCGCGCGCGAGCTCGCCGATGACGACGCCACCGCACGGCAACCGAGGTGGCGCCGACTTGCTGGATGACTTCATCCGGGCGTGGTGGTGGCCGCGTCCTCACGCTCGGCGCGCGAGGCGGCGGACCGAGATCCCCGAACTCCAGCCGAATGCGCTGGCCGAGCCCGCCGCGGCACCTGCCCGAAAGCGCGGGTTCCCACGGCGAACTGGCCTCAGCGCGCGCCGGCCTCCAGGTCGGGCAGCTGGCGGTCGGAGGACTGGAAAATCAGCACGTTGTTGATGTTCACCGTCCACTCGTTGGCGAACATTTCCGGGTGGAAGTAGGACAGCCGGGTCTCCTGCATCCTCGCGGCGAGCATGTCGCTGGCGACGCCGGTGAACGCCGGCTGGCCGGGCAGTACTTCGAGCAGCACCTCGTCGGCCAGGACGAGCCCTGGCCGCAACGACACGACAAGCGCGGGCGAGACGGGAAAGTCCGACCGCACAGTCACTTCCACTTCGAAGCCGGGCGGCCGCGCCGGTGACGGCCGGCCCGGAACCGGCCAGGGCTGCGCCTGCTCGAGCTTGGCGGCGACCACCGCGGCCGCGGC